>DASWLB010000055.1:0-13570 GCA_036396315.1 Alphaproteobacteria bacterium | reverse complement strand
GCCGCCGTCGACGCCGCCCTTGCCGGCACCGGCGCCCGGCCGCATTTCCTGCTGCTCGCCGGGATTTCGCTCGGCACGCTCGCGCTCGCGCCCTGGGCGGCGGCGGCGGCGCTGCGCCAGGCGCTCGATTGACCGGACATCCTTGACAGATACCGTGCCCTGTGGACGCATTGACCCGCGCCGCCGCCGGGTGCACTTCACGCGTGCGGCCCCTGGGCGCGCCACGAAACCGAGGTAGTCATGAGCAATCGACGCCAACTGCGCCTCACCGCCTTCATGCGGCCGGTCAGCCTGCACACTGCCGCGTGGCGCTATCCCGGCGCGTGGCCCGACGCCAATTTCAACTTCGGCCACATCGTGCGCTTCATCCAGAAGCTCGAGGCGGGCAAGATCGACGGGTTCTTCATGGCCGACCACCTGGCCGTGTTGAACATGCCGATGGACGCGCTCAAGCGGTCGGCGACGCCCACCTCGTTCGAGCCGTTCACGCTCCTGTCCGCCCTCGCCATGTTGACCAAGAACATCGGGCTGATGGCGACCGGCTCCACCACCTACGACGAGCCGTACCACGTGGCGCGGCGCTTCGCCTCGCTCGACCACATCTCGGGCGGGCGCGCGGCATGGAACATCGTCACCACGGCGAATCCCGACGCCTCGATGAATTTCGGCCACGACGACCAGATGCAGCACGACGAGCGCTACACCCGCGCGCGCGAGTTCTTCGACGTGGTCACCGGGCTGTGGGATTCGTGGGCCGAGGACGCGTTCATCCGCGACGCCGAGCGCGGCGTCTATTTCGACCCGGCGAAGCTGCACGTGCTCGATCACCACGGAAAATACTTCAACGTGCGCGGGCCGCTGAACATCGCGCGCCCGATCCAGGGCTGGCCGGTGATCGTGCAGGCCGGCGCGTCCGAGGCCGGCAAACAGCTCGCCGCCGAAACTTCCGAAGCGGTGTTCACCGGGCTCCGCAGCGTCGAGGAGGGCCGCGCCTTCTACCAGGACGTCAAGGGCCGCGCGGAACGCGCCGGGCGCGATCCCGATCACGTCAAGATTCTGCCCGGCTGCATGATCTATGTCGGCGATTCTCTGGATGAAGCGCGCGCCAAGCGGGCGAAGCTCGATTCCATGGTGCACTACGACAGCGCCATTGGCGGGCTGTCGATCGCGCTCGGCATCGATGCGCGCAAGCTCGACCCCGACGCGCCGCTGCCCGAGATCCCGAAATCGAACGCCTCGGAAAGCGGGCGCGACCGCACCGTCGCGCTTGCCCGGCGCGAGAATCTCACGGTGCGCCAGCTCGCCCAGCGGCTCGGCGGCCATGGCGGGCTTGCCATGCTCGGCACGCCCAAGACGATCGCCGACCAGATGGAAGAGTGGCTGGAGAGCCGCGCCTCGGACGGCTTCACCTTGCAGTTCCCGTATCTTCCCGAGGGGCTCGACGACGTGATCGACCGCGTCGTGCCCGAGCTGCAGCGGCGCGGCCTGTTCCACACCGAGTACGAGGGCAAGACATTGCGCGAGAATCTCGGCCTGCCGAGGCCCGAGAACCGCTTCTTCCCGGCGCGCGAGCGGGAACTTTCGGCGCAGCGCGGCTGAGCGCCGCGCGCGAATTAGGCCTCCGCGACAACCCGCCGCGCGGGCCCGCCCGCCGCAATTCCGGCCGGTTTCGGTGTACATTGGGACGAGAGGCGGCGATGACGCGCGACGATTTGATCGGCACTTGGCGGCTCAAGGAGTTCCGGCTGACCGGCGCGGACGGCGCGGTGAGCCATCCGTGGGGCGCCGACATCGACGGCATCCTGATCTATGCGCCCGACGGCTACATGGCGGTCACGGTGCGCCGGCCCGGCGGCACGATGACCTATTCCGGCCCCTACGCGATCGACGGCGCCGCGGTCGTCCACCGCATCAGCCTCGCCTCTGAGCCCGGGCTCGTCGGCACGGCGCAGCGCCGCGAAGCCGAGCGGGCCGCGAGCCGCCTCGTGCTGTCGGGCCGGCCGAGCCTCTATGGCGGGCCGGGAACGACCTCCCATCTCATCTGGGAGCGGGCGGCGGCGCCGTCCCCCTCCGCAACCGGCTGAGGCCATGCTCACGCGCTTCGCCAACCCGACCCGCTTCGTCGCGCTCGCCGCGAGCCTGCTTCCGTGGTGCGCCGGCATCGCCGGCCTCGCGCTTGCGGCCGGGCTCGTGCTCGCGCTTGCGGGCTCGCCGCCCGACTACCAGCAGGGCGAGTCGGTGCGCATCATGTACGTCCACGTGCCGGCCGCCTGGATGGCGCTGTTCGCCTACGCCTTCCTCGCCGCGGCCTCGGCCGTCGGGCTCGTCTGGCGCCATCCGCTCGCCCATGTCGCGGCGGGCGAGGCGGCGGTGATCGGCGCCTGCTTCACCTTCGTCTGCCTCGCCACCGGATCGCTCTGGGGCAAGCCGATGTGGGGCACGTGGTGGGAATGGGACGCGCGGATGACCTCCGTCCTGATCCTGTTCTTCCTCTATCTCGGCTATATCGCGCTCGCGCACGCCTTCGACGAGCCGGCACGCGGCGAGAAGGCGGCCGCCGTGCTCGCCCTCGTCGGCGCGGTCAACCTGCCGGTGATCAAGTTCTCGGTCGATTGGTGGAACACGCTGCACCAGGGGGCGAGCGTCGTGACGTTGTCCGGCCCCAAGATCGACGCCGCGATGCTGGCGCCGCTCCTCGTCATGGCGGCGGGGTTCACCGCGCTGTTCGTCGCCGTCCTCCTGGTGCGCATGCGGACGGCGCTGATCGCGCGGCGATTGCGCGCGCTCACCCTGTCGCGCGTGCATGCCGGCGCCGTTGCGCCCGAGACGGCACAGGGGGCTTGAGTGATGGCCGCGTTCGAATCCTTCCTCGCGATGGGCGGGTATGCGGCCTATGTCTGGCCGGCCTACGCCATCGCCGCGGCCGTCCTGGCCGGCCTCGTCGTCGTGAGCCTGCGCGAGCTTGGCCGGCGCGCACGCGAGCTGGCCGCCGCCGAGGCCGCGCTGCCCGCAAGGCGCCGGCGCGGGGACCGCGGTGACGCGTAAGGGAAGACGGCTTTCCTTCGTCGTCCTCGGCATAGCCGTGCTCGGCGTCGCGGCGGCGCTCGTGCTGACCGCGCTCGAGGACAACATCGTGTTCTTCTATTCGCCGACCGACCTGCAATCCAAATCGCTGCCGGCGGAGCGCAGCGTGCGGATCGGCGGGCTGGTCGAGCAGGGCAGCGTCGCGCGCGAGGCCGAGACCGTGCGCTTCCGCGTCACCGACCTCGTCCACGCGGTGACCGTGGTCTATCGCGGGCCGCTGCCCGACCTGTTCCGCGAGGGCCAGGGGATCGTCGCGCTCGGCAAGCTCGACACCGACGGCACGTTCCGCGCTTCCGAGGTGCTTGCCAAGCACGACGAGACCTACATGCCGCCCGAGGTGGCCGATGCGCTGAAGCGCGCCGGCCGCTGGCAGGAAGGATCGGGGAAGTGATCCCGTCGACCGCGCATTCGATTGGATTACCGTTCGTCCTGAGTAGGCGCGGCGCGAAGCGGCGCGTCGTATCGAAGGGCGAACGGCTTTGGCTTATGCTGCTGGGTCGCCCCTCATGATCCCCGAACTCGGGCATTTCGCGCTGGCGCTCGCGCTCCTGGCCGCGCTCGTGCAGGGCACGGTGCCGCTCGCCGGCGCCGCGCGGGACGATCTGGCGCTGATGGAAGCCGGGCGGCGCGCGGCCGCGGTGCAGGCCGTCCTCGTCCTCCTCGCCTTCCTCGCCCTGGTGCACGCCTATGTCGTGTCCGACTTCTCGGTCCGCACCGTCGCCGAGAACTCGCACACCTTGAAGCCGCTCCTCTACAAGCTGACCGGCGTGTGGGCGAACCACGAGGGATCGATGGTGCTGTGGGTGCTGATCCTCGCGCTCTACGGCGCGGCGGTCGCGCTGTTCGGCGCCAACCTGCCGCCGGCCCTGCGCGCGCGTGTGATCGCGGTGCAGGGGCTCATCGGGGCGGGCTTCCTCGCCTTCATCCTGTTCACCTCGAACCCGTTCCTCCGGCTCGACCCGGCGCCCACCGAAGGCGCCGGGCTCAACCCGCTCCTGCAGGACCCCGGCCTCGCCTTCCATCCGCCCTTCCTCTATCTCGGCTATGTCGGGCTATCGATCGCCTACGCCTTCGCCGTCGCCGCCCTGATCGAGGGGCGGGTCGATCCGGCCTGGGCGCGCTGGGTGCGGCCGTGGACGCTCGCCGCGTGGTGCGCGCTCACCATCGGCATCGCGCTCGGCAGCTGGTGGGCCTACTACGAGCTCGGCTGGGGCGGGTGGTGGTTCTGGGACCCGGTCGAGAACGCCTCGCTGATGCCCTGGCTCGCCGCGACCGCGCTCCTCCATTCCGCCGCCGTCGTCGAGAAGCGCGAGGCGCTGCGCAGCTGGACGGTGCTGCTCGCCATCCTTGCCTTCGGGCTCGCGCTCCTCGGCACGTTCCTCGTGCGCTCGGGCGTGCTCACCTCGGTGCACTCGTTCGCGACCGATCCGGCGCGCGGCGTGTTCATCCTGGCGCTCCTCGTCATCGTCGTGGGTGGCGGGCTCATGCTGTACGCTGCTCGCGCGCCGTCGCTCAAGGGCGGCGGGCTGTTCGCACCGATCTCGCGCGAGGGCGCGCTCGTCCTCAACAACCTGCTGCTGGTCACCGCCTGCGCCGCGGTGTTCATCGGCACGCTCTACCCGCTGTTCCTCGATGCGCTCGGCGGCGGCAAGGTCTCGGTCGGGCCGCCCTTCTTCACGCTCACCTTCGTGCCGCTCATCGTGCCGCTGCTCGCCGCCGCCGCAATCGGGCCGATGCTCGCCTGGAAGCGCGGCGACCTCGGCGCCGCGCTCGGCCGCCTGTGGGTCGCGCTCGCCGTCGCGCTTGCGGCGGTCGGGATCGCTTGGGCGATAGCCGGCGGCAAGCCGCTCGCGCTCGTGGGCATCGCGCTCGCCGCCTGGCTCATCGTCGGCGCGACGACCGACATAGCCGAACGCGTCGGGCTGTTCCGCATCGCCTTCCGCGACATGCTCGCCCGCGCGCGCGCGCTGCCGCGCTCCGCCTGGGGCGGCGCCATCGCGCACGCGGGCGCCGGCATCGCCGTCCTCGGCATCACCGCCTCCTCGGCCTGGCAGACCGAGGCCGTGTTGGCGATGCGCGCGGGCGACGCGGCGGACGTCGCGGGCTACCGCTTCCAGTTCGAGGGCACGCGCGAAGCAGCCGGTCCCAACTACCGCGCGACCGAGGGCCGCTTCGTCGTCACGCGCGGCGGCGCGCCGATCGCCGTGCTCGCGCCGGAGAAGCGCTTCTACCCCGCCGAGCGCAACCAGACGACCGAGGCCGCGATCCACACCACCATCGCCGCGGACCTCTACGCCGTCCTCGGCGAGCCCGTGGGCGACGGCGCGTGGTCGGTGCGGCTCTACCACAACCCGCTGGTGCCGTGGATCTGGATCGGCGCGATCCTGGCGGCCTTCGGGGGCGCGGTGTCGCTCACCGACCGCCGCCACCGCGTCGGCGCCCCGCGGCGCGGTGCGCGCGCCTCGGCCCCCGCCGCCGCGGATGCGGCCGGCGCCTGAGGCGGCGCCCGCCATGCGCACCGCCTTCCTCGTCCCGCTCGCCGCGTTCGCCGCGCTCGCCGCCGTGCTCGGCGTCTACCTCTACCAGGTCGGGCCGGGCGGCAAGTCGATCTCGGCGTTGCCCTCGGCGCTGATCGACCAGCCGGCCCCCGACTTCGCGCTGCCCGCGCTCGACGGCGCCGGCGTGCCCGGTCTTGCCGCGTCCGACCTCGGCGGCCACGTCGCGCTGGTCAACGTGTTCGCGTCCTGGTGCGTGCCGTGCAAGGTGGAGCACCCGTTGCTCACGGCGCTCGCCAAGGACGGCGTCGCGATCTACGGCATCAACTACAAGGACAAGGCCGAGGACGCGCGCGCCTGGCTCGCCCGGCTCGGCAACCCGTACCGGCGCATCGGTGTCGACGCGACCGGGCGCACCGCGATCGACTGGGGCGTGTACGGCGTGCCCGAGACCTTCGTGATCGACGCCAAGGGGCGGATCCGCTACCGCCATGTCGGCCCGATCATGCCGTTCGACGTCGACGAGAAGATCCGTCCGCTGGTGCGGGAGCTGGCGCGGTGAGGCGGGCGCTCGCCGCCGCGCTGGTCGCATTCGCCGTACTCGCACCCGAGGCCGGCGCGGTCGAGCCCGGCGAGATGCTGGCCGATCCGGCGCTTGAGGCGCGCGCGCGGGAATTGAGCCGCGAGCTGCGCTGCCTCGTCTGCCAGAACCAGTCGATCGACGATTCGGCGGCGCCGCTCGCGCGCGACCTGCGCGTGCTGGTGCGCGAGCGCCTTGCGGGCGGCGACTCGGACGACCAGGTGATCGCCTTCGTCACCGACCGCTACGGCGATTTCGTGCGGCTCCGCCCGCCCTTCAAGCCGGAAACCTGGCTCCTGTGGCTCGGCACGCCGGCGCTGCTGCTTGCCGCCGCCGGATCGGTGGTCCTCATCGCGCGGCGGCGCCGTGCGGCCGCCGCCGTGCCCGCGCCGCTCAGCGCGGAGGAACGTCGCCGGCTCGACGCCGTCCTGGGCGAAGGCCCGTGATGCTCTGGATCGCGATCGCGGCGCTGTCGATCGCGTGCGCCGCGATCGTCGCCACGCCCCTGTTCCGCCGCGCGTCCCGGCCGCCTTCCCGCGAATCCTTCGACCTCGCGGTCTATCGCGACCAGCTCGCCGAATTGGCGCGCGATCGTGCGCGGGGGCTGATCGGCGAGTCCGAGCACGCGGCCGCCCGGATCGAGATCGAGCGGCGCGCGCTCGCCGCCGCCGACCGCGCACGCGCGGGCGCGTCGCCCGCGCCCGTGGCGCAAGCGAACCGACGCCGCCTCGCCGCCGCCGTGCTGCTCGCTGCGGCGGTGCCGGGCGCGGCGACGCTCGTCTATCTCTCGCGCGGCGCGCCGCATCTGCTCGAGGCCGCGGCGCCGTCCCGCGGCGACAGCGAAATCGCCGGGGCGATCGAGCGGCTGGTCGACCATCTCGAACGCAATCCGGACGACGCCGAAGGCTGGGCCATGCTCGGGCGCAGCTTCGCGCTGCTCGCCCGCCACGCCGAGGCGGAGCGCGCCTACGCCGAAGCCGAGCGGCTCGCGCCCGGCAATGCCGATTTGATCGCGCGGCGCGCCGAGACGCGTATCTTCGCCGACGGCGGCGCGATCGGGGCGGAGGCGCGCGCCATGGTGGACCGCGCGCTCGCCGCCGACCCCCAGGACCCGCGCGCCCGCTACTACCGCGGGCTGGCGCTGTCGCAGGGCGGGCAGAAACGCGAGGCGCTCGACGCGTGGCTCGCGCTCGAACGCGATTCGCCCGAAGGCGCGCTGTGGCGCGAGCCGCTCGCCCGCTCGATCGAGGAACTTGCGAGCGAACTCAACCTCGATCCGGTGAAGCTCGGGCGCGCGGCGCCCGCCCCGCGCGGCCCGACCGCCGAAGACGTCGCCGCCGCTTCACGGATGAGCCCCGAGGAGCGTGCCGCGATGATCCGCGGCATGGTCGACGGACTCGCCGAACGGCTGCAGCGCGAGCCGGGCGATGTCGGGGGATGGATGCGGCTCGGCCGCGCCTACGAGGTGCTGGGAGAGACGGAGCGCGCGCGCGAGGCGTGGCGCCGCGCCGCCGAGCTCGAGCCGGACGACCGCGCGGCGCTCGCGGGCTATGCGCGTAGCCTGCTGGGCGCGGCGGGAACCGGCAAGCCACCGCCCGAGTTCGCCGCCGTGGCGACGGCGCTGCTCGCCGCCGCACCCGAGGCGCCAGAAGCGCTGTGGTTCGGCGGCATCGCCGCGCGCGCGAGCGGCGATACGGCGACGGCGGCGCGGTTGTGGCGCGACTTGCGCGCGCGCCTGCCCGAGGGCGCGCCGCTCCGCGCCGAGGTCGAGCGTGCGCTCGCGTCGCTGGAAAAGCCGGGTTAGTAGGCTTCCCCTCAGGTCGCAGTTCAATCCCCGTTCGTCCTGAGTGCGCTCGTGCGAAGCGCGAGCGCGTATCGAAGCACGAACGGGTCTATTTTCGTTCTGCGAGATCTTGTCCAGTCGAAATGCCGTCAGACGGTCAGTGGACGCTGACCGGCTCGAGGTCGTGCTGCTGCACGGCGGCGATCGCCACCTCGCGGCTCGCAAGGACGGCGATCTGCGTGCCGTCGGCCGCATGCACCGCGAACGCCTGAGCGCCTTTCACGAGAATCGGCTTCACATAGGCGACGTGCTCGAGCCCGAGCGCCGCAAAGTCGCGCGGCGAGAACGGCTTATAGAGGCTTTGCTTCGCATGGCTGTGCATGGGTTACTCCCTTCTACTCGACGGCGATGGCGACGTTCGCGGGCCGCTCACGACGCGGCCTTGCGCGCGGCGACGTCGATGGTGCGCGAAGCGGCACGCGCGCCTTCGCCGTCGCGGATGTCGACGACGTGGCGCTGGCGCTCCGGCACCGGACGCGCAAGCTCGACCGACAGGAGCCCATTGCCGAGCTCGGCTCCGGTCACCTCGATCCCCTCGGCGAGCAGGAACGAGCGCTGGAACTGGCGGGCGGCGATGCCGCGGTGCACATAGACGCGCGGCGGATCTTCCTCGCGCTGCTTGCCCAGGATCACGAGCTGGCGATCCTCGATGGCCACCGAAAGCTCGTCGCGCGAGAACCCGGCGACCGCGAGCGTGATGCGGAGCCCGTTCTCGCCCACCTGCTCGATGTTGTAGGGCGGATAGCCGTCGCCCGCGCCCTTGGCGACGCGGTCGAGCGCCCGTTCGAATTGATCGAACCCGAGCAGGAAGGGGCTGTTGAAAAGGGAGAGTCTGGTCATCGTCCGGTCCTCCGAGAAGCGAGCGACCAATCTTGGCCGGGACCCGCGCGGGGCGTCCCCAATGGCGGCCCGAAACGGCGCCGCATGGCGGTAATCTGGTGTTTTTCGCAGGGATTTCAAGGACGGCCGCCGGGCCGGCCCGGGCTGCAAAGCGCGCGCGTCAGAAATTGAACGCGGCGGCGATGATGAACAGCGCGGCGAGATAGACGAGCCCGACGATCCCGACATTGCGCCAGGTGACGAGGCCGGGCGCGGCAACGACCGCGGTGGCCGCGGCCGCCGTCCGGCGCATCGCGGCCGAAGGAGCGGCCGCGGCGGCTGCCGTGGCGCCAAGCGGAGGAGAGGCGGCGAACGCGGGTTCGACCGGCGGCAGCGCGACCGGCCGTTCGGCGGGTTTCTCGGGCGCGGGACGGCGCGGGCGCGCGGCGAGCCCCGCGTCCCGGATCGGCGCGAGGGTCGGTTCGGGCGCGGCCGCATCGGCCGGCCGACCCTTACGCTTGACCATCACCGACGTGAGCGATGCGGCCGGTTTGGCGAGTTCGGCGCCGGCCATCGTCTAGGCCTCCTTGGCGTCGCTTTCGCCCGCGAGGCAGGCGCAACCGCCCTCGGCCACGTTGGGCGCAACGCGCGCCAGATGGTCGTCGAGGGCGTCGATCAGGATGTCCTGGATGCTGCGGTCGAGATGCGCCGACGCGAGCTTGAGCCGGACGTGCCGGCCGGGATCGAGCCGCAGCGTGATGCGCCGCCGGTCGTGGAAGTCGACGCCGTCGCGCCCCGTTTTCGGCCGCGTGCGGTGGACGAGCGGATGGGCGACCGTGACGCCGGTGGGCGGCACGGCGAAGCGCGGCGGGGCGGAGGCGGGCGCGCCCAGCGCGTACGCGACCGGAACCGCCGAGAGCGGCACCTGCGGCGCGACGTAGTGCGACGGAATCGCCGTGCCCTTGCGGGCGAGCAGCGCCTCGGTCAGCGACGAGGCCGGCGACTTGCTCACGACGCGGCCCGCGCCAGGTTGCCGGAACCGGTCTGGCTTTGCGTCGCCGGATCGGAAGCCGGGCGCTCGCGCATTTCGAGGCGCTTGCGCAGGTAGGTCCACAACGCCGTGATCTCCTCCGACGAGCGGTCGGTCTTCGGCAGCTCCATCACCGTGCGGCCGTCGATCATGCTGGCCGCGAAGTCGGTGCGGTTGTTGATGATGGCGGGCGCGAGCGTGCCGTGCTGCGACAGCGCGATCACCGCCTCGGACGTGATGCGGGCGCGCGGCGAGGCCGCGTTGATGACGAAGACGAGGGGCTTGCCGAGCGATTCGACGACGTCGACCGTCGCGCCGGCGGCGCCGAGATCGTGCGGGCTGGGCCGCACCGGGATGACGACGAGATCGGAGTTGCGCACCACCTCGACGATGGTCGAGGTGATCGCCGGCGGGGTGTCGATGATGACGAGCGCGATTCCCGAGGCGCGCATCTTCTCGAGGTCTTCGGGCAGGCGCGAGACGAAGGTCTGGGCGAACGCGGGCGTGCCCGCCGCGCGCGCGTTCCACCAATCGGCGAGCGAGCCCTGCGGATCGGTGTCGATCAGCGCAACCGGGCCGGCACCGCGGCGCTCCGCTTCGACGGCGAGATGGCCGGCAAGCGTCGTCTTGCCCGACCCGCCTTTCTGCGATGCGATCGCGAGAACCTGCATGACCCGTACTCCCTCCGCCTCCGGCGCGCACCCCGGCGCCGTCCCCGGCCGGGCGTCGCGGCGCCGCGAATGGCCGCGCACGAATCCCGGCTGACCCGGCGGCATTTTGCGTGCGAACCCTTAAGACGCAGTAAACGCCAAGGTCTAGACACCCGGATTGCCTGGATTTTCAACGATCACTGTGCAATTTATCCTTTGAATTATGTCAGCATGATTCAAGGCTCTGAATGTTTCTTAATATCCGTGCAAACGTTCTTAATGGCGCGTTAATCAATTTTGTCTAGAGAAGTCGCGCGTTCGGGCGGACGGCGCATGGCGCGGCGCCGACGGCCCCGGGATCGGCCGGTGGTTCAGGTGGCGGAAACGGGCAAGGTTCGAGCGGCGAAGCGGGCACGCGCCGGCACGGCGCGCGGCGCCGCGGCGCTCGCGCTCGCCGCGTTCCTCGTCGCGGGTTGCGCGACGGACGGCAATCTCGACGGATCGGGTGCGTCGCGTACGGGCAATTTGCGCGTCGCCTCGATGATGCGCATCGCCGACAAAACGGCGGCACAGGGCGACTTCACGAGCGCCGCGAATTTCTACCGCGAGGCGCACGAGCTCAGCAAATCCGACCCCGGGCCGCTGCTCGGACTCGGCAACGCGCTCGCCCGCCTGGGCGCGCTCGGCGACGCCGACCAGGCCTACGCCAAGGCGCTCGCGCTCGGCGCCAAGGGAGCCGCGCCGCGCCGCGAATATGGCAACGTGCTGCTGGCGCTCGATCGTCCGAGCCAAGCCGTCGCGCAGTTCGAGGAGGCGCTCAAGTCGGCCCAGGACCCGCGCATCTACAACGGGCTCGGCGTCGCGCACGACATGATGGGCGAGCACGGCCGCGCCCAGGACTTCTATCGCAAAGGCCTCGCCTTCGACCGCGAAAATCTGGGGCTGCGCAATAACCTCGGCCTGTCGCTGTCGGCAAGCGGCGAGCATGCCGCGGCGATCGAGGTGCTGAAGTCGGTCGCCGAACAGCCGGGCGCGACGCCGCGCCACCGCCAGAATCTCGCCCTTGCCTACGGGCTTGCCGGCGAAACCGAGCGCGCCGCCCAGGTGGCGCGGCGCGACCTCGACGAGGCGTCGGTAAAACGCAACCTCGCCCATTACGCCATGCTGCGCGCGCGCACGAAGGGCGGCGGCAAATCGGCCGCGCGCCTCGCGGCGGCGCTGCCCGCGACGCCGCCCAAGGAACGCGCGGCGGAGCCGGCGGCGAAGGAGCGCAGGGCCGCGCCCGAGCCGAAGCCGGAAACCGCCGCACCCGTCGCGCCGGCGAAGCCCGCCGCCCGCCCGCCGGCGCCGGCCGCCAAGGCTGAGCCGGCGGCCGAAGCGCCCGCCGCGCCGAAGCCCGTGGTCGAGCCGAAGCAAGTCGCGGCGAAACCCGCCCGCATCGCGCCGCCCGCCGAGCCGAAGTCCGCGCCGCTAAAGGCGCCCGAACAGCCGGAGCCCGCACCCGCGCCCGAAGCCGCGACCGACGCTTACGCCGACGCCGTGCCGCCAGATCCCATCGGCATTGCGGCGCCCCCTCCTCCGGAGCCCGTCGTCGAGTCGGCACCGCCCGTCGCGGTCGCCGCAGCGACACCCGATCCCGATCCCGCACCCGCGCCGGCGCCGGTAGAAGTTGCGCCCGCACCTCCAGCCGCAGAGCCGACCGTGGAGACAGCCACGCCTGTCGACGACGCTCCGCCCGATCCGGTAGTCGAGGTCGTGCAACCGGTCGCACCGGCCGAACGCCCGCAGGCGTCCGAGCAACCCGTCCTCGGAGCGACGCCGGAGCCTCCGGCGGCGTCCGAACCTGCCGCCGAAGCCGCGACGATCGAGACCGCCGCCGCGCCCGCCGCGGAGGGCGATCCGGACCCCGCGCCGGCGATCGATGCGCTGGTAAGCGGAACCGCCGAAACGGCGCCCGCGCCGGCGACCCTGAGCGAGACGGAATCGGTGCCGGACGAGCCGCCGTCGCCGGTCATGACGATCACCCCGCTCGCGCCCGGCGTCGTGTTCCGCCCGGGCGCGCCGCCCGCCGCCGCCGCGCTCGCCGCTGCGCCGGCGCATGGCGGGTACTACCATGTGCGCCTCGCCGGCTATGGCACGCGCGAAGGCGCGACCCGCGGCTGGCAGGACCTGGTCGCGCGTGCGCCGGAGCTTTACGGCTCGATCTACGTCGTCCCCGAGAAGAACCATCTGGGCGACGACAACGCGGTGCGCTACAGCCTGCGCTCGGCGCCGATCCCCGACCGGGCGCGCGCCGAGGCGATCTGCCGCGAGCTCAAGGAGCGCGGCCTCGCCTGCAGCGTCGAGCGAGCGAGCGCCGTGCCCGCCGCCGCGCCGCACGGCTGATATCGGCAATCCCAAACGAAAGGGCCCCGCGCGGGGCCCTCGACTTCAGGTCGGACGTGCGCGCCGTGCCGTCACGCGGGGCCGGGCTTCGGCTTCCAGGTGCGGCCGTGGCGCTCGGCCCGGCCGAGACCCTCGAGCCGCGCGACCTGGCCCGGCAGGAGGTCGAAGGACACCTGCAGCGCGGTGAAGTGGACGCGTTCGACCGCGGTATCCTCGATGATGCTGACGATGGCGTGCCCGCCCGGCAGCTTGACCGTCGGGCCGCGCGCGGACACCGCCTCGCATGGCTTGAAATAATAGTTCCACCTGGTGTCGGCGACCGGCGCTTCGGTCATCGGCGAACTCCGTACCACAACGCCCGGCACGCGCCGGGGCCGCGAGGCGTCCTTCTAACCCCGTTTCCTTAAACAATCTCTGAACCGGAACAAGCCCCTACGCAAGCCGATTCAGCGCCGCCGCGCTTTGGCCGCGGCGCAAGGCAGATGGTCGTTACGCGGCGACCTTGGGCAGTCGGACGGTGACCGAGGTTCCCTTGCCGAGATCGCTCGCCAGCTCGATCTCGCCGCCGTGCAGCTCGACCAGGCGGCGCGTGATGGCGAGCCCCAGCCCGGTGCCGGGATGCTCGCGCGCGAGCTGAGAATTCGCCCGGTGGAACGGCTCGAACACGTGCGGCAGGTCCTCGCG
>DASWLB010000054.1:0-1863 GCA_036396315.1 Alphaproteobacteria bacterium | reverse complement strand
GGCGCCGAACAGGTCGCCGACCACGTTCATGCCGTCCATCAGCGGACCTTCAATTACGGCGAGCGGCCGGTCGGACGACAGCCGCGCCTCCTCGGTGTCGGCGACGATGTGGTCGTTCAGCCCGTGCACCAGCGCGTATTTGAGACGCTCGGCGACGGGCGCCGCGCGCCACGCCTCGTCCCGCTCCGCCTTCTGGCCCTCGCCGCGATAGGTCTCGGCGATCTCGAGCAGCCGCTCGGTCGCGTCCGGGCGCCGGTTGAGGATCACGTCCTCGATGCGGCAGCGGAGCTCGTCCGGCACGTCCTCGTACACCGCGAGCTGGCCCGCGTTCACGATCCCCATGTCGAGCCCGGCCCGGATCGCGTGATAGAGGAACACCGCGTGCATGGCTTCGCGCATCCGCGCGTTGCCGCGGAACGAGAACGAAATGTTGGACACCCCGCCCGAGACGCTGGCGTGCGCGAGCTCGGCCTTGATGCGGCGCACGGCCGCGATGAAATCGACGCCGTAGCCGTTGTGCTCCGCGATCCCCGTCGCGACCGCGAAGATGTTGGGATCGAAGATGATGTCCTCGGGCGCGAACCCGACCGTCTCGGTCAGGATGCGGTAGGCGCGGGCGCAGATGGCGACGCGGCGCTCGACCGTGTCGGCCTGGCCCGCCTCGTCGAACGCCATGACGACGACGGCCGCGCCGTAGCGCCGGGCGAGCCGCGCCTGGGCGACGAACGGCCCCTCGCCTTCCTTGAGGCTGATCGAGTTGACCACGGGGCGCCCCTGCACGCATTTGAGCCCGGCCTCGATCACCGACCATTTCGAGGAATCGATCATCACCGGCACGCGGCTCACCTCGGGCTCGGAGGCGACGAGCTTGAGGAACGCGCCCATGGCCGCCTCGGCATCCAACAGCGCCTCGTCCATGTTGACGTCGATCACCTGGGCGCCGCCGCGCACCTGGTCGCGCGCCACCTCGAGCGCGCCCTCGTAGGCGCCGTCGCGGATCAGCTTGGCGAACTTCGCGGAGCCCGCGACGTTGGTGCGCTCGCCCACGTTGACGAACAGCGCGCCGGACCCGACGGTCAGCGGCTCGAGGCCGGAGAGGCGGCAGCGCGGCTCGATCCGCGGCACGATGCGGGGCGGATGGCGCGCCACCGCGTCGGCGATCGCCGCGATGTGCGCCGGCGTCGTGCCGCAGCACCCGCCGACCAGGTTGACGAAACCCGCGGCCGCGAACTCGCCCAGGATGCCCGCCATGTAGTCCGGCGTGTCATCGTACTGGCCGAACGCGTTGGGCAGGCCGGCGTTCGGATGGCAGCTCACGCGCGTATCCGCGATGCGCGACAGCTCCTCGACGTGGGGCCGCAGCTCCTTGGCGCCGAGCGCGCAGTTGAGCCCGACCACGAGCGGCCTGGCGTGGCGGACCGAGTACCAGAACGCTTCCGTCGTCTGGCCGGTCAAGGTGCGCCCGCTCGCATCCGTGATCGTGCCCGAGATCATGATCGGCAGTTCGATGCCGGCGCGCTCGAAATAGCGGTCGATGGCGAACAAGGCCGCCTTGCCGTTGAGCGCGTCGAACACGGTCTCGACCAGGAGGAGATCGGCGCCGCCCTCGACGAGCCCCGCCACCGCCTCGTCGTAGGTTTCCACCAGCTCGTCGAACGAGACGTTGCGCAGGCCCGGGTCGTTCACGTCGGGCGACAGCGAGGCGGTGCGGTTGGTCGGGCCGATAACGCCGGCAACGAACCTCGGCCGGTCCGGGGTCGCCACCGTCATCGCGTCGGCCGCTTCGCGGGCGAGCCGCGCCGCCGCGCGGTTGAGCTCGCCGACCGCGTCCTCCATCCCGTAATCGGCCATGGCGATGCGGGT
>DASWLB010000053.1:0-8683 GCA_036396315.1 Alphaproteobacteria bacterium | reverse complement strand
CCCGACATGTCGCAACCATGGGTGATGTGGGCGGGCACCCCTTACGAGCATCTGATGATCCCGACCGAATAGCCGGGAGCGGCCGACGAAAGGGCCCTAACGGCACCGACGGCCTGCCGAACCCGCAACCGTGCCGTCATGCCGCCGCGCGCACGCCGAGTTTCGCCAGGACGCCGTCCATGAGATTGGCGGGAACCGGCATCGCCTTGGGCTCCGCCGTCCAGACGAGCGTCGCCTCGACGGCGGTTCCGGGCTGCATCTCCATCAAGAGCCGCCGGTAGAGCGCGAGCTGCAGGATGTGCGCCGGGTCGGCGTCGGCGATGCTGGCTGGAACCGAGGCGCTCGTCTTGAAATCGACGATGCGCCAGCCGGCTGCGTCACGGATCAGGCGGTCGATGCGTCCGCTGACGGCATAGTCGCCGCGCTCCGTGCTTACCCGGCCGACGATCGCCACCTCGGCGCGGCCCTCCGGCCCGAAGACATCCTGAAGCCCCGGATCGGCGAGCACCGCCGCTGCCTCCCGCCAGACCGAATCCGCCAGCTCCGTCGCGCCGGGAAGCTCGCGCGCGAGAATGCGCTCGGCCGCTTGCGGCCGGTCCGCCGACGGCAGAGCGGCGGTGAGCTGCAGCAGCCGATGAACGATCCGGCCGCGGATGACGCCGCTTGCGCCGCGCGCTTCCGTCGCCGGATCGAATGCGCCGGCGGCGGCCCAACCGGGTTCGGGCTCGGCCAGCCCGCGCGAGGGCCGCAGCGGCTCGGGCGCGGGACGCGGCGACGGCGCGGCCGCGAATAGCCAGGCCGGAGGCTCCGGGCGGCTTTCGGCGCGCGGCGGTTCCCCGGCCGCCGCCGCTTTTGGCGGACGGGCGGGCTGCGGCCAGAAGTACGGCGCGGCGAGCTCCCCGGACTGAGGATCGCGCGCCGCCGGGTCGTCCTTCAGCAGGGCATTCGCAACGACGGAGTACCAAGTGTCGTCGGAGGTGCGATCGCCCCTGATGCCGGCGATGTAGAAGACATCGCGCGCCCGGGTCATCGCGACATAAAGAAGGCGCAGATATTCGCGCCTCGTCGCCTCGTCGGCTATTTCGTCGGCCTGCCGCTGCGCGGTGGGCGCTTCCTTCGCAAGCCGCCGCCAGAGGAAGGCGGGGTCTTCCCGCCGCGTACCGATCTGGACAAGACAATCGCGCTGACCCGGGACCACGATCAGCCCGCCCGTATCGACCAGGAACACGACGTCCGCCTCCAGCCCCTTGGCGCCATGCACCGTCATCACGCGCACGCCGGCCGCGCCCTCCTCCGTCTCGCGCTTGATGTCGCCCTCGTTGGCGCGGATGAACCGGAGAAAGCCCTGCAGCGAGGGCGGTTCGGTCGCTTCGTAGGCCAGCGCCTGGCTCAGAAGCGTGTCGAGGATGTCGTCGGCCTCGCCCCCAAGCCGGGCGCGGAAGGCGCGGCGGCCGCCGTCGGGGCCGAGGACCGTCGCGAAGAAGCGGAAGGGCGTCACCTGGTCGGCCATCGTCCGCCACCGGCGGAGCTTTTCGGCGATCGCTTTTGGGCGCTCGTCCTCGGCATCCCGCAGCGCCGCCCAAAGGCTCCTGCGCTCCCGACCGGCGGCGAGCCGCATCAGCTCGTCCTCGGCGAGGCTGAAAACCGGGCTCTTCAGGCATGCCGCGAGCTGCAGGTCGTCCTCGGGCAGCAGCATCACGTCGGCGAGCGCCAAGATGTCGAGGACGGCGATATGGGTCGCGACCGGAATCCGGTCCGCGCCGGCGGTCGGAATCTGCCGGGCGCGGAGCGCCCGGTTCATCGCCGCGGCAAAGGCGTCGCGCTTGCGGACGAGAATCAGGATCTCGCCGTCGCGCACGCGCTTGCCGGAGGGCAGGGTCGCCCCGCGAAGGCTGCGGATCTCTTCGGCGAGCCGCTGTGCAAGCTCGGTCTCAGCCGCCGTCGGCGCGTCGAACGGCGTGGTCCAGTCCTCGGGATCCTCGACCTTCTGCCGGACGATCCGCGGCATCATCACGACATGGCCCGGATCGGCCTCGCGGCGCGACGCATGCGCCTCGTAGTCGGAGGCGGTGATCTTGGCTGCGATCTCCCCGTCGAACACGGCGTCGACCGCTTCAAGCACCTCGCGCGTGGAGCGGAAGGACAGGAACAGCGGCAGCTCGGCGAATGTCGCACCCACACCGGTGACTTTCGCCTCAAAATACCGACGCATCTCCGCAAGCTGGCGCGGGTCGGCGCCCTGGAAGCCGAAGATCGACTGCTTGTCGTCGCCAACCGCGAAGATCGTGCGGGGCGTGTCCGCCGCGCCTGCTCCGGAGAAGAAATCCTCGGCCAGCGCCCTCACCACCGCCCATTGGTCGGGGCTGGTGTCCTGCGCCTCGTCGACCAGGATGTGCTCGATCCGGCTGTCGAGCTTGTAGAGCACCCACGCGGCGGCGTCGGTGCGCGCGAGGAGATTGCGCGTCTTGGCGATGAGATCGGCGAAGTCGAGCATGCCGGCCCGGCGCTTCAGCGCGCCATAGGCCTGCAGGATGCCGTCGCCGACAACGAGGAGCGCTTCGGTCGCCGCGAAGGCGCGGACGAGATGCAGGCGTCCGGCAAGCGCAAGCAGCCGGTCCGCCTCGGCGGCGAAGATGTCGTCGAGGCCGGGCCGGCCGCTCCGGAAGGCGCGGCCGAAGCGGTAGGCGACGGCGCGGCATTTCTCGCCGCCTTTGTCGTCGCTCAGGAAAAAGTCGAGGCGCCGGTCGGCTTCGGCGGCGGGCTCGCCTGACTCGCACACTGTCTTCAGCGCCGCATGCGCGATGCGGTCGGTCTGGTTGTCGAGCGCCGCGAGCGCCTCGACCAGCGCCTCGCATTCCTCGCGGCTCCATGCGGCCCCGCCGCAAATGTCGGCGCAGATCGACTCTTCGCTCTCGCCAGCGCCAAGGCCGAGACGGCGGCGCAGGTCCGCTATCGCGCCTTCGATGCCGCCGGCGGCTTCTTCCCCCGCCGATAGTTCGATCCACCGCCGGATCGAATCGCGCTCGAGGATCAGCGCGTCGAGCGCCTGGCCGATCTGCATGTCGGTCGCACGCTCGGCCATGGTGCGCATGGCGCGGCCGAGCCGCGTACCGGGTTCGGTCGCCGCGCGATTCATCACTTCGGCGCGCGCTGAAGCGATCAGAGCCGCGGATGCATTGTCATCGAGTATGGTGAACTGGCCCGGCACGTTGGCCTCGAAGGGGAACTGGTGCAGCAGGCGCTCGCAAAAGGCATGGATGGTCTGGATCTTCAGGCCGCCGGGAGTCTCCAGGGCGCGGGCAAAAAGCCGCCGCGCCCGGCGCATCTCGTCCGGGCCCGGCGCGCGGCCCTGCAGCTCGGTTATCGCGCGCTCCAGTTCGGCGTCGGTCAGCATCGCCCAGGCGCCGAGCGTGCCGAAGACGCGGCGCGACATTTCCGCCGCCGCGATCTTGGTGAACGTCAGGCAGAGGATCGCCGCCGGGTCGGTTCCCGCGAGAAGCAGACGGATCACGCGCTGCGTCAGCACATGCGTCTTGCCGGAGCCGGCATTGGCGACGACCCAGGCGGACGATCGAGGTTCCGACGCCCGGCGCTGAATGGCGCGCGTCCGGTCGTAGGCGGTCGCCGTCACTGATCGTCCTCCTCTTCGGAGACGGTCCATTCGGCGACGCGCGCCAGATGGTCGTAGTCGCCGGCATAGACGCGGCCGCGGCGTGGAATCTTCCGCGAGACGTATTCGGTCTCGGGCACAGCGAAATGCGCCACCAGCTCGCCAAGCCGTCGCTCGGTCGCGGCGAGCGCCTCGGCAAGCGAAACCGCCGGCTTGCGGCCGTATGCGGGGCGACCGCTCCGTTCATGCACCTGCCCGCCCTCGCCGCGGCCCGATATCTGGTAGTAGGCGAGCCGCGTCGGCGCGGCGGCCGGAATGCCGTCGAAGCCACCGCGCCGCGCGATCAGCGCCTCGAGCGGCAGCTGCGGCGACAACGACAGCACCTCGTCGACCGAGGGCGGCCCGCCGGTCTTGTAGTCGATGATGGCGAGCGTGCCGTCGGTCAGCCGGTCGATGCGGTCGGCACGCGCCGTCAGCGCGAAATCCGGCGTCACGTCCCACCGCCCGTCGCCTTCCACGTGACGCGTGACGACCTCGTTTCGCGCGGCCTCCAGCCGCACGAACCACCGCGCAATCTTCTCGAAGCGCGGCCACCAGAGCGCAGCGAATTCGGGAAAGTCGGCAAACGCCTCGAAGCGTGCCCTTCCGACCTCCAGGAGTCGCATCTCCGCCGCGGCGTCGACCGCGCCGTTCCCGCCGCGCACGAACGCTTCCAGGATGTCGTGGATTAGCGTTCCTCGCTCGGCCGCCTCGGGAAGCTTCGCCAGCGGCTCGAAGGGCGCGAGCTTCAGCACATAGCGCGCGTAGATCGCATAGGGGTCGCGGATCAGCGTTTCGATCCGCGTCGCGGACAGCTTTCGGGGCCGCAGCGCCACCGGCGGCACGGGGCGCGGGCGCTGCGGCCGGTCGACTTCCTCCGGCGAATCGAGCGACCGCGCCAAAGCGAGGACGCCTTCGCCGCGGGTCCGCATCGCTTTCGCCGCCGCCTCCCCGGCATAGGCGGCGAGCCGCTGCAGCCATCGCGAGGCGACGCGCGGCTCGCCGTCCTGACGGTTGGCACGCGTGAGCCAGACCGTCGGATGCCCGAGCGCCTGGGTGAAATCGTGCGCCGCAAGCCCGATCCGCCGCTCCGGCGGCTCAAGCGCCAGCGCGGCGCGCATGGGGCGGGAAAGAAGCGGGTCGAGGCGGGTCTGGCCCGGCCACGTCCCCTCGTTCAACCCGCCGAGAACGACGACGTCGACGCCCTGAAGCCGCGCCTCCAGCGCCCCCCAGATGTGGACGCGCGGGTCGAGCCCGCCCCACCGTCGCACCACGCTGCGCTCGATAAGCGCCGTGAAAAGACCGGGATAGTCGGCGGCGGCGAGCGTTCCTTCGAAGCGCGGGGCACAGGTCCGCAGCTCCTCGAACGCCAGTGCGAGAGCCTCGCCCGCCTCATCCGCAAAGAGCCGCGCCGAGGAGCCGCCGGCATCGCGCGCGACGTGCAGGAGAGCGCCGAGATGCGCCTCGATCAGATCCGGAAGCGCGATCCGATCGCCTTGGATTGCAAGCCGTTCGAGCGGCGCCAGCGACGCCTCGATCCGTGCCGCAAGGTCTTCTGCGGCGGCCCAGCCGGCGCGCGACAATCCTCGCGCCGCTTCGCTGCTCCATTGCCGCGGGCTGCCCTCCGCCGGCTCGGTCCGGCGGTTGGCCGCGGCCTGTTCGACGGCGTGACCGAGCGCGGAGAGGCCCGGCTTCAGGCGCGGCCCGCGCAGCACGGCGCGCTCCAGGCTCCGCGCCGCGCGCCGTGCTTCCGGCGGCGCAAGCCCGAAAGCGCAGAGCGGATGCTTCAGCAGCGCCAGCAGCGGCGTCGCGGATACGCCGCCGAGCGCCACCTCGGCGACGAGGCGCGCAAACACGCCCGGCGGCGTCGCGGAAAGCGACCGGCCGCCGGAATCGTCGACGTCGATCTTCCAGCGGCGAAGCTCGACCGCGACCCGCCGCGCAAGGCCGCGATCGGGCGTGACGAGGGCCGCGACACGGTCCGGCGTCTCCGCCGCCTCGCGCAGCAGGATCGCGGCGGCAAGCGCTTCCTCCCGCTCGTTCGCCGCTTCGACGATGCCGATCGCGGCGACCGCGGCGGCCTTCTCCGTCCCCGTCAGGGCCGGACGGTCGGACCAGCGCTCGGTGGCGGCCGCCGGACGCATCGCTTCCGAAACGAAACGCTCGCGGAGGCGGAGCGGAGCCAACGGCGCGCCGAGCTGCGCCACGTCCTCGCGGCGGACGCCAAGACTGTCGAGCAGCCTCCTCAGGCCGAATTGCGGGTGCCCGGCCCCGGCGGGATCGCCGTCGGCCGGCCCCACCGCCGCCCAGGCTTCGGCGTCCAGTCCCTGATCGAGGCCGGGCAGAACGACGGCGCCGTTCGGGAGCGCGGCGACCGCGGCCAGAAGCTCCGCCGTCGCCGCGACGGAGCCCGTGGAGCCGGCCGCAATGACCGGCGCGTTCGCCCCATGCCGCTGCAGCCGCTCCGCCTCACCCAGGATCATGAGGTCGCGCCGCGCGCCCGGATCGAGCATGCCGCGGGCAGTAAGATGGGCCGGCCAGAACTCGGTGGCGATCTTCAGAAATTCGAGCGTGATGTCCCAATAGCGCGCGAGGTCCGCCGGAATGCCGGAGAAGAGTCCGCGCCACGCCGCCGGCTCGGCGCCCACCTGGTCGAGGAGGAGGCCGAGGGCTGAGGCGAGACGCGCGGCGTCGGCGGGCGACGCCGGCACGATCAGCTCCTCGTCGGGCAGCTCCGCCAGTCCCCGCACCAGCGCGCCGGACCATCCGAGAACGAGGCGCGTCAGCACGAGCTGGCGCTCGAGACTCGGGACGGAGGCTGGCAGCTCCGTCGATTCGGCATCGAGCAGCCCCGTCTCGTCCTCGTCGAGATCGCCGAGCGTCCTGATGCGCGGCAGGAGCAGCGGCCGTCCGGCGCGGTCAAGGAAACGCTCGCGGATGGCGCGCGCGGCGCGCCGCGTCGGCAGATAGAGCGTCACGTCGGCCAGCGCGAAGGGATCGCGCGGCTCGAATCCGGGAATGAGCCGCCCGCCGATCAGCGCCTCCACCAGCGTGTCGAGGAAGGGCGCTCCGGGCGGTATCGTGAAGACGTTCGGACGACCCATCGCGTCAAGCTGCGCTGGCAGTGATCGCCGCGTCCGCGCGGGCGACCGATTGCGGCGTCTCCACGTTGATCCAGAGCCCGTCGAGGCGGACGCCGTGCAGCCGGCCCGTCTCGATCGCCCGGTCGAAAAGGAGGTTCAGCGAGAAAGGTCCCTCGGGCGTGTCGGCAAAGAGGCGTGGATGCAGGATGGCGGCGCCGGCATAGACGAAGGGCGCAATCATCCGTTCCGCCCGCCGCGCCAGCAGACCGCCCTTGTCGAGGAAGAAGTCGCCGCGGCCCGAATAGCCGATCGCCGTCACGGTCGGCGCGAGAAGCAAGAGCGCATCCATGCGGGCGTCGTCCCAGCCGCCGGCCAGCCACTCCAGATTGCGGCGCACGCCCTCCAGCCAGAAGGAATCGGAGTTTCGTAACAGGAAGGCTGCGTCCCCGAGAAGCGGAAGCGCCTTGCGGACGCCGCCGCCCGTTTCGAGCAGGGCGCCGCGCTCGTCGGAAATCACGATGCGCGGCGCGGTCCGACGCGCGAGGTGCGCCTCGATGAGATCGGCGAGATGGTGGACGTTGACGACCGCCGTTTCGACGCCGGCCCCTGCGAGCGCATCGAGGCAACGGTCGATGAGGCTCTGCCCACCCACCTTGACGAGCGGCTTCGGCGTCGTCGCGGTGAGCGGTCGCATGCGCTTGCCGTGCCCGCCCGCGAGCACCATCGCCGTCTTCGGCATATCCATCCGCAGCGCCTCTCGTCTTCAGAGATAGGGCTCATACCAGAGGCGAAGTTCGGACAGAACAGGATGGGCGAGGTTGCGCCGGATGAGCGTCTTCAGCCAGGCCCGATGGCGCTGGTAGCCGGGCTTGCCCTCCGCCAGCGCCAGCCGCGTAAAAATGCCGAGCACCTTGGTCGCGCGCTGCAGCGCCAGCAGCGCATAGTCCGCTTCGAAGGTAGCGGCGTCGAATCCAGGCTCGGCATTCCGCCGGCCGGCGATGTAACGGGCCTTGAGGATGGCCTCCTCGTCCTCGCCGATGGCGGTGCGTGCGTCCTGTGCGAGCGACGCGACGTCATAGGCCGGATTTCCGACCAGCGCGTCCTGGAAATCGATGACGCCGACGCGCCGGATTCCTTCCGCCGCACCCTGCCACAGAATGTTCGGCGAGTGGAAATCGCGCATCACCAGGGTGCCGGCGGGCGAAAGCCGGGCGAGGAGGCGCGACCAGGCGGCAAGAAAATCCGCCCGTCTCTCCATCGGGAAGGCCGGTTCGCCGCCGGCGCCGCCGAACCAGTCGGGGAATAGCGAGACTTCGACAAGCAGCGCCTCGCGGTCATAAAGCGGCAAGCGGTAGCGCGAGCCGTCCGGCAGCCGGAGTTCGCGGGGCCAGGCACGGCCGTGCATGGTGACCAGGAGGTCCACCGCCGCCTCGTAGCGCGCCACGATTGGCGCGCCTGCCGCGTCGACGATCCGTTCCGCGCCGAGGTCCTCAAGCAGGAGCAGCCCCGCGCCAAGATCGCTCGCATGGATCTCCGGCGCCCGCACTCCGGCGGCGCGGAGCACGGTGGCGACCGCCACGAACGGCCGCACGTCGAGCGCACGATGCGCGGCCGCGTCGTAGGTGCGGCCGTCATGGAGCGGGGGCCCCGGCCGGCGGGCTGGGGCGTTCATCAGGATCGCCGTCCCGGGCGGCCGCGCCGCCGCAGGCGGCCCTCGCCGCGCGATCCGCTCATAGGCGCGGGAGGATGCATCGCCGGCGATCGGGGCCCGAATCGCGCCGGCCCAGCCAGCGCGGTCGAGGAAGGCGCGGACCAGAAATGCGCGGTCGAGCCGCGCCGGCCAGGTTCCGCCGCCGGCAATCTCGGCGCTCCGCCCCGCCCCCTCAATGGCAAGCGACACATCGAGGCGATTGTCGGCAAGCGAGGGGGGAAGCCGTTCCGGCCATTCGAC
>DASWLB010000052.1:0-8098 GCA_036396315.1 Alphaproteobacteria bacterium | reverse complement strand
GCCGGCATCGTCGGTCGCGACGCGCAGCTCGGCGCCGTCCTTCATCACCCGCGCGAGAGCCTGGAACCCATCGCGCGACAGGAACCGCCGCTTGTGGTGGCGCGCCTTGGGCCACGGGTCGGGGAACAGCACGAAGGCGCGCCCGATCGATGCGTCGGGGAGGGCATCGAGGAGGAGCCGCGCGTCGTCGCGGAATACCCGGATGTTCCGAAGCCCCGCCTCCTCGATCCGGGCCGCAAGCTTCGCCACCCCGTCGAGATACGGTTCGCAGCCGATGACGCCGACGCCGGGGTTGGCCGCGGCCTGGGCGGCCAAATGTTCGCCCGCGCCGAACCCGACCTCGAGCCAGATTTCGGCCGCGTCGTCGAACAGCGCCGGAAGGTCGAGCGCACCCGGTCGGGGCAGGGCGATCTCGATCCGCGGCAGCACCGAATCGAGCGCGTCCTGTCGCCCCGGCCGCAACCGCCGGCCACGCCGCCGCCCGTAGAGGACGCGGCGGCGTTGCGGCGCGGCGTCCGCTATCGGACCGCCGAGCGGAGCGCGCTCACGAGGTCCGTCCTCTCCCATGAGAACCCGCCGTCGGCGTCCGGCTTGCGGCCGAAATGGCCGTACGCCGCGGTGCGGCGATAGATCGGCCGGCTGAGCTTGAGCGCGCGCCGGATCGCGGTCGGCCGCATCGGGAAGATCTGCGGCAGCACCTTGGCGAGCGTCTGGTCCGGCACCTTGCCGGTGCCTTCGGTATCGACCCGGAGCGACATCGGATCGGCGACGCCGATCGCGTAGGCGACCTGGATGGTGCAGCGTTCGGCCAATCCCGCCGCGACCACGTTCTTCGCCAAGTAGCGCGCGGCGTAGGCCGCCGAGCGGTCGACCTTGGTCGGGTCCTTGCCCGAGAACGCGCCACCGCCGTGCGGGGCATAGCCGCCGTAGGTATCGACGATGATCTTGCGCCCGGTCAGCCCGCAATCGCCGTCGGGACCGCCGACGACGAAACTGCCGGTCGGGTTGACCAGGAAATCGGACGACTTCTTCGGCATCCATCCGTCCGGCAGCGCCGAGGCGACCGTGTCGGCGATCATTTCCTTGACCATGCCGGGCGAGTATTTCCTGCCGTTGCGCGTCGCCTCGTTGTGCTGGGTGGAGACGACGACCTTGGTGCAACCGACCGGGCGGCCGTCGACGTAGCGCACCGTCACCTGGCTCTTCGCGTCCGGCTGCAGGTCGAACAGCTGGCCGGAGCGGCGCTTGTCCGACAACACCTTCAGGATCTTGTGGGCGAAGTAGATCGGCGCCGGCATGAACGAGCCCTTTTCGTAGACCTCGCTCTCGGTGCACGCGAAGCCGAACATCATGCCCTGGTCGCCGGCGCCTTCCTCCTCGGCGCCCTTCTTCTTCCGGGCATCGACGCCCATCGCGATGTCGGGCGACTGGCCGTGCAGCAATACCTCGATGTCGGCGCCGTTGACGGAGAATCCGCCCTGGTCGTAGCCGATGTCGCGCACCACGTCGCGGGCGATCGCGGCGATCATCTCGCGGTTGACCTCGGTGCGGCCATCCGCGTATTTGCGGAACAACGGCGCCTGTCCGCGGCCTTCGCCGGCGATCACGATCTTGTTGGTGGTGGTGAGGGTCTCGCAGCCGAGCCGCGTGTTCACCTTGCTCTCGTCGGCGATGCCGAGCTTGATATCGTTCGCGATGAACGCGTCGAGGATGGCATCCGAGATCTGGTCGCACACCTTGTCGGGATGCCCTTCCGAGACGGATTCGCTCGTGAACAGATATTCTCCCTTCCGCACTGTCGGATCCTCCGTTCTTCGATTTGCGGCGGCAGAGCGGATGCGCGTTGCGCGCGACCGCGCAGGCGTGGATCAAAGTCGATCCGACGCCGGCCATCCGTGGTGTCGCCGACCTTGTGGCAGGCGACAACGCGCGCCGTCAAGCAAGTTGCGGCAAGGCGCGCGACGACGCCGGGGTGGGATGCGGCCCGCGATTTCGGCGCTTTTCGTCAGCCGCGCTCGCCGCCATCCGGTGGGCCGGCGATCGCCTTCACCAGGTCGAAGATGCGGCGCCGCACCTTTTCGTCGCCGATCCGATAGTAGGCGCGCACCAGCTCGAGCGTTTCGCGCCGCGCCATGGGATCGTGCTCGAACCCCGGCTTCTCCTCGGCGAAGCCCGCCGCCGACCCATGCGGGGCGGCAGCCGGCATCTCGTCGAAGAAATAGGATACCGGCACGTCCAGAACGCGGCCCAACTGGTGCAGCCGGCTGGCGCCGACGCGGTTGACGCCGCGCTCGTACTTTTGGATCTGCTGGAAGGTGAGCCCGACGGCCTCGGCGAGCTTCTCCTGGCTCATGCCGCGCAGCGCGCGGCGTTGCCGGAGCCGCGCACCGACGTGGACATCCACCGGGTCGGGACGCCCGCCCGCCCGCCGCCGCCGGGTCGGCCCGGCATCGCTGTCATCGCCCGCGTTCGCGAAAAGCGCCTCCCGCGGCGGATGGCTGGACATTGGGCCTCCCCGGGCCCCGTGCGACGCCCGACCGGCGCCACTCAACGTCCGGTAGCACAAAGTACCCCCGTATGCAACCAACGGAGCCGGCCAGCGCCAAATCGCCGCGAAGTTGCGCCGAGTATCGAGTCTTCCGAATGCCGAACACGGTTAATTCACGGCAAGGTCTTCTTGCCGCGCCGCCAGTCGATCCCGGCGATGGCGCACGCCGCGACGAGGACGAGCGCGATCAGGTTGCCCGCCCGGCCGAACAAGGTCGGGCCGCCGAGGCCGGCCGGAAGCGCGGCCTGGAGCACCCCTTCCCGTCCGAGACCGAGCCGCGCGGTGACGCGCCCGTAGGCGTCGATCACGCCGGAAATGCCGGTATTGGCCGCGCGCACGAGCGGCAGCCCCTCCTCGACGGCTCTCATCCGCGCGCTGGCGAAATGCTGATGGGGGCCCGAGCTCACGCCGAACCAGGCGTCGTTGGTGACGTTGAGCAGCCAGGCCGGACGCGCCGCGGGATCGGCGACTGCCCCGGGGAAGATCGCCTCGTAGCAGATGAGCGGCCCGACCGTCGGCGCGCCCGGCACGGCGAGGGTGCGCGGTCCGGGTCCGGCCGAATAGTCCACCGCGCCGTAGGTCAGCTTGTCGATCGGGAGGATGCCTCGGAGCGGCACGTATTCGCCGAACGGCACGAGGTGCGCCTTGTCGTAGGTCGCAACGATCTGCCCGCCCGGGTCGATCGCATGCAGGCTGTTCCACAGGCGCAGCGTTTCGCCTTGGCCCTCGGCGCGGATCGCGCCGGTGAGGAGCGCCCCGCCCGGCGGCGCCACCGACGCAAGCACGCGCAACAGCGGCTCGTTGCCGGCGACGACGTAGGGCACCGCCGTTTCGGGAAACACGATATGGGTCGCCCCGCCGCGCAGCGCCTGCCCCCCAAGGGCGAGCAGCTTCTCGAGGTTCGCCCGGCGGCTCGCGTCGTCCCACTTTCCTTCCTGCGCCACGCTGGGCTGGACGATGGCGAGCCGGACGCCCGGCACAGCGAGCGCGCCGGGGGCACCCTCGGGCTCGGCCTGGGCGAGGCGCACCGCGCCGCCCGCCCAAGCGATGAGCGGCAATGCGAGCGCGATCAGGCCCGGATTGCGGCGCAGCACCGCGGGCATGGCGGCCGCGACAACGGTGATCAGCGTGAGCCCGTACACGCCGGTCAGCGCGGCCAACTGCAGCGCCGCCGCGTCGAACGCCCAGACATTGCCGATCGGGTTCCAGGGAAAGCCGGTGAGGACCCAGCCGCGCAGCCATTCGACCGCCGTCCACGCGGCGGCGAACGCGAGGACCCGGCGCACGCCCTCGGCGCGCGAGAACCATACGAGCAGCGCCACGAGGCCGGTGAAGATCGCGAACCCGGCGGCGAGGCCGGCGATGGCGAACGGCACCATCCAGCCGTAGCGCTCGGGATCGGTCAGGAGCGCGTTGGCGATCCAATAGAACCCGGTGCCGAAATGGCCGACGCCGAAATACCACCCGACGGCGAAGGCGGCGCGCGGCGTCCGCGCCCCGTCGAGCAGCCAGACGAGCCCGGGGAACGCGACCAGCAGGGCCGGCAGCGCATAGATCGGCGGCAGCGCGGCGGTCGCGGCGATCCCAAGGCCCGCGGCCAACGCCGCCCGGCGCCAGCCGCGCGCGTCCCGCACCCGGCCCGCGAGGCGGGCGAGGCCGCCCGGCCCGCGCCGCGCGAGCGCGCTCATTCCTCGGTCTTGGGCGGCGGGAGGTTCGAGATGTTGAGCCGCCGGATGCGCCGGGGATCGGCGTCCACCACCTCGAACTCGATGCCCGATTCGTGGCGGATCACCTCGCCGCGGGCCGGAACGCGGCCGGCGATGTAGAAGACGAGGCCGCCGAGCGTGTCCACGTCCTCGCGCTCGTCCTCGGTGAGGAACTTGCCCACCCGGCCCTCGAAGTCCTCGATGCGCACGCGCGCGTCGGCGACGAAACTGCCGTCGGGCCGCGCGATCAGCGCGGGCGCGACTTCCTCGTCGTGCTCGTCGGCGATCTCGCCGACGATCTCCTCGACCACGTCCTCGATCGTGACGAGCCCGTCGGTGCCGCCGTGCTCGTCGACGACCAGCGCCATGTGGATGCGGCTGACCTGCATCTGGAGGAGGAGTTCGAGCACCGGCATGGTCGGCGCGATGAACAGGAGCCGCCGCACCAGGCTCGACAGCTTGACGGCGCCGGGGTTGTCCCAGAAGGCGAGAACGTCCTTGATGTGCACCATGCCGACGACGTGGTCGAGCGTCTCGCGATAGACCGGCAGGCGCGCGTGGGTCGTGCGGATCATGGTGCGGATGAGATCGGGCAGCGGCGATCCGATCTCGACCGCGTCGATGTCGGCGCGCGGAATCATCACATCCGCGGCCGTCTGGTTGCGGAGCGCGAGCACGTTGTGGATGAGGATCAGCTCGTCCTTGCGGAGCGGCGCGCCCGCCGGGACGTTCTGCTCGATCATGTCCTCGATGGCATCGCGCAGATCCTCTTGCCCGTTCTTCGAGCCGATGAGGCTCTTCAACCGGGCGAGGATTCGCTGGAGCGATCCGCTGGTTTCGCTACTGGCGGGCTCGCCTGGCGGCGGGCTGTCAGCTGAGTCGGGCATGGTCCATCGTCACGCGGCCCCACCTTTATGAGGCATTTTCGGCCCGTTGATAAGGGTCATCGATGCCGAGCTCGGCGAGCGCCGCGGCCTCCAGCCCCTGCATGACGCGCGCCTCCGCGTCCTTCACGTGATCGTGCCCGAACAGGTGAAGCACCCCATGCACGACGAGATGCGCGAAATGGTCGGCGAGCGGCAGGCCCGACCGGCCCGCCTCGCGCGCCACGGTTTCGTAGGCGACGACGACGTCGCCGAGAAGCTCCGGCTCGCGCCGGGCAGGGTGGCGCGCATCGCCCGCGCGGCAGGGAAACGACAGCACGTTGGTCGCGCCGCGCTTGCGCCGCCAGGCGCGGTTGAGGCCGGCGACGAACCGGTCGTCGGCCAGCACGAGGCTGACCTCCGCCGCGCCGAGCCTGGGCGAGGCCCGCCGCGCCGCCGCGCGCGCCGCGCGCCGGGCGAGCGCCGCGTGCCCGGGCAGCGCCCGCTTCCACGCCGCGCACGGCACCGCCACCTCGACCGCGATCATGTGCGGGACCGCGCACCCTCCCGGCGCTTCGCGCGGCGCCGATCGTCCTCGTCATAGGCGCGCACGATCTGGGTGACGAGCCCATGGCGCACCACGTCGCGGTCGGTGAACTCGATCTTGCCGAGTCCCGGCATGCCGCCCAGGGTCTCGATCGCGTGATTGAGCCCCGACATCTCGCCGCTCGGCAGGTCGACCTGCGACAGATCGCCGGTGACCGCCATGCGCGAGTTCTCGCCGAGACGCGTCAGGAACATCTTCATCTGCACCTTGGTGGCGTTCTGGCCCTCGTCGAGGATGACGAACGCGTTCGACAAGGTGCGCCCGCGCATGAAGGCGAGCGGCGCGATCTCGATCTCGCCCGAGTTCAGCCGCTTGATCACCTGGTCGGCGGGCAGCATGTCGTACAGCGCGTCGTAGAGCGGGCGGAGATAGGGATCGACCTTCTCGCGCACGTCGCCCGGAAGGAAGCCGAGCCGCTCGCCCGCCTCGACCGCCGGGCGCGACAGGATGATGCGGTCGACCCGCCCGGTCATCATCATCGACACCGCGATCGCAACCGCGAGATAGGTCTTGCCGGTGCCGGCCGGGCCGAGCCCGAACACCAGCTCGAATTCGCGCAGCGCGCGGATGTAGTCGCGCTGGGTGGCCGAGCGCGGCGTGATGTGGCGCCGCGGCGTGACGATGGCCGGCTCCTCGCCCGACTTATCGGGCTTGCCGCGCCCGGTGCGCGCCTGGTCGGCGAGCCGGATCGCCGCATCGACATCGCCGGTCTCGACGGCAAGCCCGCGGCGCAGCCGGTCGTAGAGCGAGACGAGAGCGGCACGCGCGATCTCCGCCGCCTCGGCCGGACCCGAGATGGCGACGCGGTTGCCGCGGGTGTTGAGCGAGATGCCGAGCCGCTGCTCGATGCGGGCGAGGTGGCGGTCGTAATCGCCGAACAGAAGCGGCAGGAGGGCGTTGTCCTCGAACTCGACGAGGACCGGCGGGGCGCCGGCGTCGCGGGTGGCCATCGGCTTGTCAGGCCGCGTTCGCCGCCGGCGCGATGCGCCCGGCGAGCGAGGTGGCGCGCACGGCGAGGATCTCGACCGGGCGGATGCGGCCCAGATGGCGCGCCAACTCGCGGTCGTCGGCGACCGGAACGTGCACCGCCTGCATCCACGGCGTGCGGCCGGCGATCTGGCCCTGGCGCCGGCCGGGACGGTCGAGCAGCACCGGGACGGTGCGCCCGGCCGTGCCCTCGTTGAAGGCGCGCTGCTGGGACTCGATCAGCGCCTGCAGCCGCGCGAGCCGTTCGGATTTCTCCTGTTCGGGCACCTGGTCCTCCTCTGCCGCCGCGGGCGTGCCGGGTCGCGGGCTGTACTTGAACGAATAGGCCTGGGCGAAACCGACCTCGCGCACGAGGTCGAGAGTGGCCTGGAAATCCGCCTCGGTCTCGCCCGGATGGCCGACGATGAAGTCGGACGAGAGCGCGATGTCGGGCCGCGCGGTGCGGAGCGCCGCGACGATGCGCAGATAGTCGCTGCGCGCATGGCGCCGGTTCATCGCCGCGAGCACGCGGTCGGAGCCCGACTGCACCGGCAGGTGCAGGAACGGCATCAGCTTGTCGATTTCCGCATGCGCCGCGATCTGCTGGGCGTCCACGTCGCTGGGATGCGAGGTCGTGTAGCGGATGCGCGCGAGCCCGTCGATCGCGGCGAGCGCGCGGATGAGCCGGCCGAGCCGCCATTCGCCCGCGCCGTCGGGCGCGGCGCCGTGGTAGGCGTTGACGTTCTGCCCGAGAAGCGTGATCTCGCGCGTCCCCAGCGCGACGAGGTGGCGCGCCTCGGCGAGGATCTGCGCCGCGGGCCGCGAGAATTCGGCGCCGCGCGTATAGGGCACGACGCAGAACGCACAGAACTTGTCGCAGCCTTCCTGGATCGTCAGGAAGGCCGACACCGACCCCGGCGCCGAGGGCGCCGGCAGCGAATCGAACTTGGGATCGACCGGGAACTCGGTATCGACGAGCCCCGGTCCGGCGCCGCGCGAGGCGCGGCGCACGAGATCGGGAAGGCGGTGATAGGATTGCGGCCCGACGACGATGTCGAGCGCCGGCGCGCGGCGCAGCATCTCGGCCCCTTCGGCCTGGGCGACGCAGCCCGCGACGGCGAGCAACATGGGCCGGCCGCGCGCCGCGCGCGCCTCCTTCAGGACCCTGAGGCGGCCCAGCTCCGAATAGATCTTATCGGCCGCCTTCTCGCGGATGTGGCAGGTATTCAGGATGACGAGGTCGGCATCCTCGGGCGACGCGACGCTCCGGTAGCCCTCCGGCGCCAGGACATCCGCCATGCGGGCGGAGTCGTAAACGTTCATCTGGCAGCCGTAACTCTTGATGCAGACCGTCTTCGCCAAGAACGCTTCCCGGCGACGGTGCGCACCGCCGCCCTCTGGCCTCGGG
>DASWLB010000051.1:0-2805 GCA_036396315.1 Alphaproteobacteria bacterium | reverse complement strand
CTGCTGTTGTTGCGGCTGTGGGCATGTGGGCAACGCGCCAGCGTTGTCCAAGCGCAGCGTCATGTCCACAGCCGTCCCGCCGAGAAGGCCGTGGGCGCTCTCGCGCCACACCGCCATCGGCGTGCGGTTGGCAAGCGCCTGGTGCGGGCGCCGGCCGTTGTAGAAGGCGATCCACGCACGGATGCCGGCTTTCGCCTCCCGGCCGTCGGCATAGCCCTTCAGATAGACGTCCTCGTGCTTCAGGCTGCGCCACAGCCGCTCGATGAACGCGTTGTCCATCCACCGGCCGCGGCCGTCCATCGAGATGCGGAAACGGGAACAAACCATGACCCGAAGTGTAGGAATGGTGGTGCCCAGGGGCGGGATCGAACCACCGACACCGTGATTTTCAGTCACGTGCTCTACCAACTGAGCTACCTGGGCGCGGCGCGGGCCGAGACGGCCGCTTATAGATAAGTCGCGGGTTTCTGTCCAGATTCAGCGGTCTTCGTCGTCCGGCGCCGCGGGCCTGGTCGCGTCCTCGTCGGCCGGCTCCTCGGCCGGGATCGCATAGGCTCCGCCGAGCCACCGCGCGAGATCGACATCGGCGCAGCGCCGCGAGCAGAAGGGCTTGAACTTTTCGACCGTCTCGGCGCGGCAGATCGGGCATTTCGCGCGCACGGCCATCGGCGCGTCACTCCGCGACGATTTCGAACCGCCCGCGCGGCCAGGCGGCGACCGGCTCGATCGCGACGTTGCGTCCGAGGGCGCGCGCGAGGGCATCGAGATGCGGGCGCGCCGGACCCTCGAGCTCGGCCGCAAGCACCGGCTCCGCCGAGACGCGCACGCGACCCGATGGGCTAGCGCGCGCCTCGCGGCGGATCGCGCGCAGCGCCTCGAAAGCGAGGCTTTCCACCGTACGCGCGGGTTCCGCGCCGTCCGCCGCGCCCTCGGTCCCGGCGAGCAGCCGCGCCAGAGGCTCGCGGCCGCGCCGGCGCGTCACCTCGACCAGCCCGGCCGCGGTGCGGCCGAGGAGGCGGGGCGTCATGCGGTCGGGCGCAAGCGCCGTGCCCAGCGCGCTCAACAATCGCGGCCAGCGCTCCTCGTCCGACATCGAAACGAAGTCGATGACGACGAGCCCACCGAGCGCGCGAAGACGGAGCTGCCGCGCGATCTCCTGGGCGGCCTCGACGTTGAGCTGGAGCGCCGAATCGTTCGATCCGGCCGAGTTCACGTCGATTGCGGTCAGCGCCTCCGTCGTTTCGATGACGATCTCGCCGCCCGACGGAAGCCGCACGCGCGCCGACAACGCCTGCTCGATCTCGGCCTCGACGCCCCATTCCTCGAACAGGGCGCCCGGCCCGTCATGCGCCGCGACGATCGCGGCGAGCGACGGCGCGTGGTTCGCGCAAAACCGCTTGGCCGCGGCGAGCGCGCCCGGGTCCTCGACGACGATACGTTCCGTTTCGCGCCCGGCGAATTCGCAAAGCAGGCGCGGCACGGCATCGACACCGGCGTGCAGGACGGCGGGCGCGCGGGCGCCGTGCCCGGCCATCTCGACCTCGTCCCAGATCGCGCGCACGAAATCCGCGTCCGCGCCGAGCTCTTCGGGCGTCGCGCCGGCGGCATTGGTGCGCAGGATGAACCCTTCGCCGGGTCCCGCGATCGCCGCCATCGCTTGCGACAGCCGCGCCCGCTCCGCCTCATCGGCGATGCGGCGCGAGACCTGCAGCCTCGCCTGCGTCGGGGTGAGCACGACGGTGCGCCCGGCGACGGCCAATTCGCGCGTCAGCTGCACGCCCTTGCGCCCGGCCGCGTCCTTGGTGACCTGCACGGTGACCGCCTGGCCCTCGGTGACCGGCGCGTCGCCGTCGAGACGGAGGAACCCGGCGCGCTGGAGCCCGAGCTCGACGAAGGCCGCGCCGAGCGCCGGCATGATCTTCTGCACGCGCCCGAGGAAGATCTGTCCGACGCGGCTCAGCCGCGCCGCGCGCTCGACCACGATCTCCGTGGCGCGCCCGTCCGCCATCACCGCGGCGCGGACCTCGCCCGGCACCGCGTCGATGAGCAGCGTCTCAGCCATTGCCGGCGACGCGCACCGGGCCGGGCGCGACCCGCTCGGCGGGCGCCGCACCGGCGCGGTAGCCGAGCCCGTCGAGCAGCGCCCATGTCTCATGGAGCGGCAGCCCGACGACGTTGGAATAGGAACCCGAAATCCACGGGACGAGCGCGGCCGCGAGACCCTGGATGGCGTAGCCGCCCGCCTTGTCATGCCATTCGCCGGCGGCGAGGTAGCGCGCGATCTCATCGCGGCTCAGCCGCTTGAACCGCACATGAGTGGTCGCGAGGCGCTCGCGCATCGCGCCGTCCGGCGCGACGACGCACACCCCGCCGATCACCCGATGCCGACGTCCGGATAGAAGCTCGAGGCACCGCCGCGCCGTCGCCTCGTCCCCCGCCTTCGGCAGGATGCGCCGTCCGCACGCGACCACCGTGTCGGCGGCGAGAACGAACGCGCCCGCGTTGCGGGACGCGACGGCCAGCGCCTTGTCGCGCGCGAGCCGCGCGGCGAGCCGTTCGGGGGATTCGCGGGAGAGCGGCGTCTCGTCGATGTCGGCGGGATCGACGAGGTCGGGCATGATGCCGAGCTGGGCGAGCAGATCGCGGCGCCGCGGCGAGGCCGAAGCGAGGATCAGGCGCTGCGCCCGGGGGGCCCGGCCCATGCGAGGCCGACTACTTGAAGCGGAAGGTGATGCGACCCTTGGTCAGGTCGTAGGGCGTCATCTCGACGTTGACCCGGTCGCCCGCGAGGACGCGGATGCGGTG
>DASWLB010000050.1:0-1773 GCA_036396315.1 Alphaproteobacteria bacterium | reverse complement strand
CGCGGCGACGCGCTGGTACATGCGCGTCCACTCGAAGATCTGCCACAGGACGCGGTTGCCCTGCTCCGGCGTCGAGTGACCCAGGAACACGGCGCGGAAGTCGCGGTAGCGGTCGGGTTCGCCGTAGCGCTCGCCGAGCCGTGCCTTGATCAGCGAATCGAAGAACGCGATCGGATCGGGCGGCGCCGGACGGCGACGGAACAGCCGCATCACTTGCCCGCCTGCGCGGCCGAAGCCGCCTCCGGCCGGCCAAAGGCCGCCTTCGGCGAGCCGACGGCCGCTTCGTCGCGGCGAAGGCCCGCCCCGGCGCGGCCAAGCCCTTCGGCGATCTCGACCGCTTGGCCAGCACCTTGCAGAAGCTCCGCGACCTGCTGGCCGCGGAGCCTCGCCTCGCGCATTTCGAACACCTCGTGCTGCGGGCGCAGCCAGCCGCGCGGTAGCGCGAAGATATCGGGCAGGTCGCGCGCGATCGCATCGGTATCGAAATTGTCGATCAGCTCGGGATTGGCCGAGAGGAATGGCGCCAGCAGCTCCATCGCGCGCGCGGCGCCGGCCGCCTCGATCTGGCGCCGCGCCTGCGCGACGGCGGAGGCGACGTCGAACCGGAGCGGACAGCCGCGAAGGAGCGGCGGCGGATCGCGGAAGACGCGCGCCCGCGCAAGGATCTTGAAGCAGCGCCGCGGCACGACGCCGATATAGTCGGCCTCGAGCCGGCCGATCACGGGGCCGACGGTGCGCAGGAACTCGTCCTTGCGCTCGAGGATCTCGGTCGCCGTCATCTGCGGCCCGTCGACCGGCAGGTTGAAGACGTTGCGGAAGAACGCGGCCTCGATCTGGCGCCGCGTGTCGTTCTGCATCTCGCGCCCGAGCGGAATGTTGCCGCCGGTTTCGAGCGGTGCGATCGGGCGCGTGCCGCCCAAATCGCGGATCGCCTGGGCGTCGATATAGCTCACCCCGCCCGGAAACGTACGCGCGGTGCCGATTACCGCGTCGTTCACCTGGACGAGCGGCGGATCGACCGCCTTGTGGCCGGCGACCAGGATCGTCTTGCCCATCTGCTGCAACGTGTTGGCGTCGGGCAGCGCGATCATGCCGGGCGAGCGGCCGTAGGTCTCGCCCGTGGCGGTGTCCCAGCGCGGCACGGCGAACGGGAACTCGTGGAATCCGGACCCGCCGACCTTATGTTCGGATTCGACGTCGATGACGACGGAGGCGAACGGCAGGTTGACGGCGTCGGCTCGCCGCGGGTCGCGGTCGGCCCGCGGCAAGACCGCCTGCAGGAACGTCACTGGCCGGTCGGGTTCGCCCTTGGCGATGGCCTCGCGCGTCTTGGCACCGACCCTGTCCTCGCCGAAGCGCTGCACCGCCTGGCGCGCGGTGAGGCGCATCCTGAGGAACAGCGTGTCGACCTCTCCGTCGGCGTTCTCGCAGATGAAGGCGTCGCGCAGGTGCGCGGAACGGAAGGCGAGGCGGTCGAGCGCGCGGGATTCGCCGATATAGAGCACGCCGGTGCCGAACGTGACCAGGTCGTCGTCCACCTCGCCCGAGCGCTGCACGAAGCGCGCCCGCGGGTTGTAGATCGCGGCGAACAGCCGGTCCTCGACATGATCGAGCCAGGCCCGCACCTCGTCGTCGCGGTCGATAGCCTCGTCTTCGGCGCGGACGCGGAACCAGCGGGCGGTCTTGGGTTTCAGGAGCCCGTCGATGGCGGCCGCGAGGCCGCGGCGCGCCAGCATTGGCGTTCCGTCGAAGATCTTGTCGGTGCGCTTCGCG
>DASWLB010000049.1:0-2364 GCA_036396315.1 Alphaproteobacteria bacterium | reverse complement strand
GGTTTTCGCGCCGGATCGCTCCCAGATCCCGCGCCTTTTCGGCATTCTTAAGGGTCCCGAAAGGGTTACGCGCATATAACCGCCCGGGGTGGGGTGGGCCTGTCGGCGTCGGCGGCCTTCGACGACGGGGCCAATTCGGTGCGGGAGCACGGGACATACCCATGGATGCCGCGGCAGAACTCGAGCGACTGCGGTCCGCCCTCAACGCCTCGGACGAGATCGCGTACGACTGGGACCTTCTGACGGACCGGTTCCGGTTCATCGGGCAGGAGACCCCGCCGTTCGGCGGCGCCGAGATCGCGACCGGCCGCGAGTTCAACGGGCTGGTCAACCCCGAGGACCTGGTTCAGCGGCTCGACATGCTGGCCCGCCACCACCGCGCCCGCGAACCCTACGACTGCGAATACCGGATCCGCATCGCCGGCGGCGAACAGCGCTGGGTGCACGACCGCGGCCGCGCCGAATTCAACGCCGGCGGCCAGCCCGTCCGCATGAGCGGCACGATGCGCTTCGTGACCTCGCGCAAGCAGACCGAGGCCGAGCTCAAATACCTCGCCAACCACGACGATCTGACCGGCCATTTCAACCGCGCGCGGCTGCGCGATGCGCTCGACCAGGCGCTCAAATACAGCGCCCGCTACGGCGTCTCCGGCGCCTACCTCGTCGTCGGCATCGACAAGCTCACCATGGTCAACGCGGCGTTCGGCCACGAGACGGCCGACACGGTGATCCTCGCGGTCGGGCGCCGGCTCGAGGAATCGCTCCGCGCGTGCGATGCGATCGGGCGCGTCGGCGGCGACCGGTTCGGCATCGTGCTGACCAACTGCCCCGACGCGGAGCTTGCGCGCGCCTGCGAGAAGACGCTGGATGCGGTGCGCGCCGCCCTGGTCGAGACGGCGTTCGGGCCGATCCACGTCACCGTGTCGATCGGCGCGGTGGAGTTCCCGGGCGCGGCGCACACGACCGGCGACACCATGACCAAGGCCGAGATCGCGCTCGAAAACGCGAAGCGCGCCGGGCGCGATTGCTTCGCGATCTACGCCTATTCGGACGAGGAGCGGCGCGGCCACCGCCACTCGATCGTCATGGCGGAGCAGGTGAAGACCGCGCTGCGCGAGAACCGGCTGCGGCTCGCCTACCAGCCGATCGTCGATGCGCGGACGCGCGAGCCGGTCTATTACGAGTGCCTGATGCGCAAGGTGAACGGCGACGGCGAGATCATGCCGGCCGCTTCCTTCATGCCGGCGGTCGAACAGCTTGGACTCATCCGTGTCGTCGACCGCAAGGCGCTCGAGCTCGCGGTGGACACGCTCGGCCGCGTCGACGACGTGACGCTCGCGATCAACGTCTCGGGCATGACCGCGACGGACCGGTTCTGGCTGCGCGGCCTCGTGTCGCTCTTGCGCGGCAAGCCCGAAATCGCGAGCCGCCTCGTCGTCGAGATCACCGAGACCGCGGCGCTCGACGACATCGACGAATGCGCGCGCTTCGTTATCTCGCTGAAGGACCTCGGGTGCCGCGTGGCGCTCGACGATTTCGGCGCGGGCTACACCTCGTTCAGCCAGCTCAAGATGCTCGCCGTCGACATGATCAAGATCGACGGCTCTTTCGTGCGCCAGGTGTGCGAGACGCCGGAAAACCTCGTGTTCATCCGCACGCTACTCGAGCTTGCCCAGAACCTCGACCTGAAGACCGTCGCCGAATGCGTCGAGACCGCGGCGGAAGCCGAGCTTCTCAGCGGCGAAGGCGTCGATTATCTGCAGGGCTACGCGTTCGGCGCGCCGACCATCGAGCCCGACTGGGCGCTCGCCGATTCGGGTCTGTTGGTTCCCGCACCCGTGGCGACATCCCCACGCGCCCTCGCCGGCGTCCGGGCGGTCTAGCGAGGTACGCGCGGCGCCGGCGCGTACCAACAACCCCACGGACGAACTCACCCCCCACCCTATCCCTCCCCCTCAAGGGGGGGAGGGGACGCGCACGAGTACCCCCTCCCCCTGGAAGGGGGAGGGTTGGGGAGGGGGTGGGGCCACGAGTTGGGTCGTTCGTTCGCCGGCCTCAGCCCTTGCGGGCGAGCTCGTCGAGGCGCTTCTGCATGCGGGCCAGTTCGGTTTTGAGCTCGTCGAGCGCCTCGGGCTGGCTCTGCGCCGCCTTAGCGCCGTCGCCGTTGTCGGCCGGCCGGTCCTGCTCGCGGCCGCCCCCTGCCGAGAACGGCGCGAACATGCGCATGGTCTTCTCGAACAGGTCGAGGTTGCGCCGGCTCATCTCCTCGAGATTGCCGAACGGAAACATGCCGCCGAATGCCGAGCGCATGTAGGTGCGCATCTCGTCCTGGTTCTGCGAGAAGCCGCGCATGGCGAAGTCGAG
>DASWLB010000048.1:0-11480 GCA_036396315.1 Alphaproteobacteria bacterium | reverse complement strand
ACCGCGTCGTATTGTGCTCGGCGTCCTCGATGCCCGCCTTGAGCGATTTGAGCCCGTAGATCTCGCCCGCGAGCGAGGACGCGATGGCCGCCTCGCGCGGATCGCCGCGCGCGGCGATCTCCGCCGCCGCGCCCGCCGTGTCGGCGTGCACGACCGGCTGGAGCCGGAGGCGCCGCACCGTCCGCCGGCATTGCGACAGCGCCTGGATGTGGCTGTGCACCGTGCGGATCGTCTTGAGCGAGGCGCCCTTCGGCGCGAGCAGATAGTGGGTCACCCGCTGGAAATGCTCGGCGACGATGTAGAGCCCCGAATCGGGCATCAGCCGATGGATGTCGGCGACGCGGCCCGCGACCGAGTTCTCGATCGGGATCATGGCGTAGCGCGCGCGGCCCTTGCGCACCGCATCGAACGCGTCCTCGAACGCGGCCGACGGCAGGGTCGCGTAGCGCGGGAAATGGTGCCGGCAGGCGAGGTCGGAATAGGCGCCGGGAACCCCCTGGAAGGCGATGGTGCGGGCGGGAACGGGCGTGCGGGCCATATGTTCTAACCTTGTTGTGCGGCAAGCCGCGCCCGCTCTCGGACGAGGTCTTCCTCGGTGTTGATTTCATAGAGCACATGATCGATTAGGGCGACATCGACACGCATACCCGCCTCAAGTGCCCGGAGTTGTTCCAACCGCTCACGTTTTTCGAGTTGGCTCGGTTCCATACGGACAAACCGCCGTAGCGCCTCTCGCCGGAATCCGTACAAACCGAAATGATGGTAGAGGGGACCATCGCCATACGGGATCGTGGCCCGGCTGAAGTAGAGGGCACGCCCCGCGCGCGCTCCAGGTTTGATGGAGAGAGCAATCTTCACGGAATTCGGATCCGCGTATAACGCTGGGTGCATCTCTGTTGCGACGGTTGAAACGGCCGCATCCGTTGCATCGAGCGGTGTCAGCAATGCCTTCAAGTCGGCTGGTTCGGCATTAATGACGTCGCCCTGCAGATTGACCACCACGTCGTAGCGCCCGCCCGGATCGACGATGTCGGCGGCGGCGGCGACCCGGTCGGAGCCCGACGGCAGCGAGGGATCGGTCATCACCGCCTCGCCGCCCGCCTTCGTCACGACATCGGCGATCTCGCGATCGCCGCAGGCGACGACGACGCGCGCGATCCCGGCCGCGACGGCGCGCCGCCATACGTGGATAACGAGCGGCGTGCCGTTCACATCGGCGAGGGGCTTGTTGGGCAGGCGGGTCGCCGCAAGGCGTACCGGAATGGCGATCAGCGGGGTCACGGCGCGCGACAATATTACGCTTGCGCGAGGCGCGAAACCCGCTATCTGTTGCGCCCGGACGCGACAGGCGCGGCGGCCGGAAGCGGCGAATGTCCACACTCGAGTTGAACAAATTCGCGGGCGCGATCCTGCTCGCGCTCCTCGTTATCCAGATCACCAGCACGCTGGGCGACGCGCTGGTGCGTCCGCGCGCCCACGGTCCGGCGCAGGTCGCGGTCGCGCCGACCGAACGCGCGCCGGCACGCGAGGAGAAAGTCGAGCCGATCGCGCCGCTGCTGGCCTCGGCCGATGCAAAAGCCGGCGAAGCCGCCTTCAAGAAATGCGTTGCCTGTCACACGGTGGACAAGGGCGGCGCCAACAAGATCGGCCCCAACCTGTACGGCGTTATCGGCCGGCCCGTCGCCTCTCACGGCGGCTTCAGCTACTCGCAGGCGATGAAGGGCAAGGGCGGCGAGTGGACCTACGAGGAGTTGAGCCGCTACCTCAGCGCGCCGTCGCGCTACATCCCGGGCAACAAGATGGCGTTCGTCGGATTGCCCAAGTCGAAGGAGCGCGCCGACCTGCTCGCTTATCTCCGCACCCGCGCCGATGCGCCGCCGCCGCTCCCGCCGGCCGAAGCTGCGGCGCCGTAGCGCGACCGCTTCTTCCCTTCGCCCGGCAATCGGGCGAGACTGCGTTATGCCCGATCCCGTCCCCGACACTTACGTCGCGCTCGCGAACCGTTTGGCCGATGCGGCGGGGGCGGTGCTGCGGCGCTATTTCCGCGCCCGCGTCGCCGTCGATGCGAAGCCCGACGCGACGCCGGTCACCGTCGCCGACCGCGAGGCCGAGCGCGCGATGCGCGCGATCCTCGCGGAGACGGCGCCCGGCCACGGCATCGTCGGCGAGGAGGAAGGGCGCGAGAACGACGGCGCCGAGTACGTGTGGGCGCTCGACCCGATCGACGGCACCAAGGCCTATATCAGCGGCAAGCCGATGTTCGGCACTCTTATCGCGCTGGCGCGCGAGGGACGCCCGGTGATCGGCATCATCGACCAGCCGGTCAGTCGCGAGCGCTGGGTTGGCGTCACGGGCCGCGCGACGACCTTGAACGGCGCGCCGGCCGCGACGCGGCCGTGTCCCGACCTCGCCCTGGCGATCCTGAACGCGACCACGCCCGACATGTTCCGGGGCGCGGATCGGGCGCGCTTCGCCCGGCTCGCCGCCGCGGTGCGCCACGCGCTCTACGGCGGGGACTGCTACGCCTACGGGCTGCTGGCGAGCGGCCACATCGACCTCGTCGTCGAGGCCGAGCTCAAGCCGTACGATTTCTGCGCGCTCGTCCCGGTGATCGAGGGCGCGGGCGGGCGCATGACCGACTGGCAGGGTCGCGCGCTCACCCTCGCCTCGGACGGGCGCGTCGTCGCCGCGGGCGATCCGACCCTGCTTGCGCCGGCGCTAGAACGGCTCAACGGTTAGTTCGCCGGCTTCCGAGCCAGGAAGAAGACGAGCGGCGAGAAGATGCCGCGCAGGCCTGCCTCGACCAGGCCGTCGGCGGCCCGGTTGAGCAGGTCGCTGACCTGCCGCGTCCCGGCAGGGAGCAGCCGCGCCGCCTCGCCCGCGCGCGTCACGAACTTCGTCACCGAGCGGCCGAGCGGCGTGCGCGGCAGGCTGCCGAGCGTCATGTCGCGGCCCTGCAGGGACCGGTACCACGGTGTCTCCGGATCGCTGTCGCCTGCCCCGTCGCGCGCGTCCAACACTTCGAATCCCGCTGCCTTCAACGCCGCGACGACCTCGCCCGTCGTCGCGATGTCGGGCAGCGCCGCGCCGACTTCGAGGGCCGATTTCAGGCGCCGGTGGTCGGGATCGCCTGCATCGTAGCGGTCGGTCAAGCACCACTCGTAGCCGCCGAACACGGCACCCGGCTTGAGGACGCGCCGAATTTCGCGGAACACCCGGACCTTGTCGGCGGTGTGCGCCGTCGACTCGATGGCGTAGGCCGCGTCGAACGTCGCGTCGCCGACAGGAACTTCCATAAAATCGGCGAGGACGATCCGGCAGCGAGCGGCGATGCCGAGCTTGGCGATCTTCCGGTTGCCTTTGGCGACCAAGTAGGCGTTGTTGGTGATACCCGTGATGCCCGCGCCCGAGTGCGCGGCAATCTCGCACAGCGGACCGCCGACGCCGCAGCCGACATCGAGCACCGCCATTCCGGGCTTCAGCGCCATCCGGTCGGAAAGCCCCTGTTCGCTCCGCTTGAGCGAGGCGCGGAACGATTCGCCCCGCTTGCGCGCGGCGAAGTGGAACGAATCTCCCCAGGCGAAGCGGTAGAAGTCGGTGACGAAGTCGTAGTAGAGCTTGGCGGCGAGCCCGGCATCGAGCGGATGCGCGACCGCCCCTCGCCCGCCCGCGCCTTCGTAGAGGTGCTCGTATTGGCGCACCGCCGCGTCGAGGGTGGGGCGTTTCCGGTCTTGCGCCATGGCGAATGTCGACTGCATCACTCGGCCGGAGGGTAGGCCCGCCGGCGCGGCGCGGCAATTGTCGGGTCACGCCAAGGTGATAGAGCGGTCGCCGGCCGGGCTTGATCCGGCGAATCCATCGGTCATTATCGCAGCGGGTCGGGCATCGACGGGCGAGAGGACATTTTCCATGGCACGCATGCGATCGGGCCTCGCGGGGCTTGCCATCGTCGTCGCGATCCTGACGCCCGCCGCCGCGCAGGAGCCGAAGGTCACCGTGAGCCACGGGCTCACGCTCGGCGACACCCTCAAGTATCCCAAGGATTTCAAGCATTTCGCCTACGCCAACCCCGATGCGCCCAAGGGCGGCACGGTGCGCATGTATTCGATCGGCGGGTTCGATTCCTTCAACCCCTACATCATCAAGGGCGAGCCGGCCGACGGCATCGGGCTGGTGTTCGAGTCGCTGATGACGTCGTCGGAGGACGACATCATGGCGGAGTATGGGCTGATCGCCTCTTCCGTCGAGGTGCCCGAGGACCTGTCCTTCGTCACCTACAATCTGCGGCCCGAGGCGCGCTTCCACGACGGCACGCCGATCACCGCCGACGACGTTATCTTCTCGCTCAACGTGCTCAAGGAGAAGGGCGCGCCGATCTACCGATACTATTACGCGAACATCGCGCGCGCGGAGAAGCTCGGCCCCCACCGCGTCAAGTTCGTGTTCTCCGGCCCGCGCAACCGCGAACTGCCGCAGATCACGGGCCAGCTGCCGGTCCTGCCCAAGGCGTACTGGGAGAAGCGCGAGTTCGACCAATCGACGCTCGAGCCGCCGTTGGGCAGCGGGCCCTACCGGATCAAGCAGTTCGAGGCCAACCGCTACGTCGTGTACGAGCGCGTGCCCGACTACTGGGGCAAGGACTTGGCCGCGAACCGCGGCATGAACAACTTCGATGCGGTGCGCTACGACTTCTACCGCGACCAGACCGTCGCGCTCGAGGCATTCAAGGCCGGGCTCTACGATTTCCGCAACGAGAATTCGTCGCGCATCTGGGCGACCGGCTATGACTTCCCCGCCGTCGCGTCCGGCCAGGTGGTCAAACAGGAGGTGCCCCACAAGCGCCCGGCCGGCATGCAGGCCTTCGCCATGAATACCCGGCGCGACAAGTTCCAGGACCCGCGGGTGCGCTGGGCGCTCGCGCACGCGTTCGACTTCGAGTGGTCGAACAAGAACCTGTTCTACGGCCAGTACGCGCGCACCGAGAGCTTCTTCGCCAATTCCGAGCTCGCCGCGCGCGAGCCGCCCTCGGAAGCCGAGCTCAAGCTGCTCGAACCGTGGCGCGGCAAGGTACCGGACGAGGTGTTCACCCGAGTGTATCGGGCGCCCAAGACCGACGGGTCGGGCGCGCCGCGCGAGATTCTGCGCAAGGCGGCCGCGCTGCTGCGCGAGGCGGGCTGGCAAGTGCAAGGCGGCCAGCTCGTCGATCCCAAGACCAAGCGGCCGTTCGAGATCGAGTTCCTGCTGGTCTCGCCCGAGTTCGAGCGCGTGGTCGCGCCTTTCATTCAGAATCTCCGCCGCCTCGGCATCGCCGGGCGCATCCGCACCGTCGATCCGGCGCAGTACCAGAACCGCGTGCGCGAGTTCGACTTCGACATGGTCGTTGCGACCTTCCCACAGTCGCTGTCGCCCGGCAACGAGCAGCGCGATTTCTGGTCCTCCGCCGCGGCGGCGCGCCCGGGCAGCCGCAACCTGGTCGGCATCAAAAACGAGGCGGTGGACGCGCTGGTCGAGAAGATCGTCGAGGCGCACGATCGGGCCGAGCTGGTCGCGGCGTCGCGCGCGCTCGACCGCGTGCTATCGTGGAACCACTACGTGATCCCGCAATGGCATATCAATTCGTTCCGCCTCGCCTACTGGAACCGGTTCGGCATTCCGCCGGCGCGGCCCGACTACGGCGTCGGGTTCTTCGCCTGGTGGATCGACCCGGCAAAGGACCGGGCGCTCGGCCGCGCACCGTGACGGTGCCCCGACGCGGCTGATCTGTTATGTTGCGCGCGATGATCGGCCGCTGCGCGAGCCTTGTCGCCCTCGTCCTCGCCCTCGTGCCGGGACAAGCCGGGGCCGGCGTGAGCCACGGGGTTTCGGTTTTCGGCGACCTCAAATATCCGCCCGACTTCAAGCATTTCGAGTACGTGAACCCGGACGCGCCGAAGGGCGGGGAGATCCGCACCGTCGGCATCGATTCGTTCGATTCGCTGAACCCGTTCATCCTGCGCGGCGTACAGCCGACCGCCGTGGCGCTGTTGTTCGACACCTTGATGGTTCGCGCGCTCGACGAGCCCGATGCGATGTACGGGCTGGTCGCCGGCTCGGTCGAGATGCCCGAAGACAAAAGCTGGATCGCGTTCCGGCTCAGGCCCGAGGCGCGCTTCCACGACGGCACGAAGGTGACGGCAGCGGACGTCGTCGCGACGTTCGAGCTGTTGCTGGACAAGGGCCACCCGCGCTTCAAGCTGCTTTATGAAGGCGTCGCCGGGGTCACGGCGCCCGACGCGGCGACCGTGCGGTTCGACTTCAAGCCGGGGCCGCAGCGCGACCTGCCGGTGCGGCTCGCCGAGCTGCCGGTGTTGTCGCGCGCCTATTACGAGAAGGTGCCGTTCGACCGGACGACGGTCGAGCCGCCGCTCACCTCGGGCCCGTACAAGGTCGGGCGCATCGAGCCCGGGCGGCGCATCGAATACGTGCGCGTCCCCAACTGGTGGGCGAAGGACTTGGCCGTCGTCCGCGGCATGTACAATTTCGACCGGGTGCGCATCGAGTATTTTCGCGATCGCGACGTGGCGCTCGAGGGGTTCTTCGCCGGCGCCTACGACTATCGCGAGGAGTTCACCGCGCGCGACTGGTCGACCAAGTACGCCGACAAGCCGGCAGTGCAGTCGGGCCTGATCGTGCGCGAGACCTTGCCCGACAACACGCCGTCGGGCGTGCAGGCCTGGTTCTTCAATCTGCGCCGCGAGCGGTTCGCCGACCGGCGGGTGCGCGAGGCGCTCGACCTCGCCTTCGACTTCGCCTGGACCAACCAGAACCTGTTCTACGGGCTGTACGAGCGCACCAGCTCGATGTTCGAGAACTCGAACCTCGCGGCGCGCGAACCGCCCGGCCCCGACGAGCTCGCCCTCCTCGAGCCATTGCGCGGCAAGGTGCCAGAGGAGGTGTTCACCACCCCCTTCAAGTCGCCGGTCGCGGGCGATGCCGCCAAGTTCCGCGCGCAGCTCCGGCGCGCCGCGGAGCTCCTGCGCGCGGCCGGATGGACGGTGCGCGACGGCAAGCTCTGGAACGCCAAGGGCGAGGCGCTCGAGATCGAGTTCCTGATCTTCGAGTCCGGGTTCCAGCGCATCATCAATCCGTACATCCGCAACCTCGAGCGGCTCGGGATCGACGCGAAAATCCGCGTCGTCGATGTCGCCAACTTCATCAACCGGCGGCTATCTTACGATTTCGACGTGGTGATCGAGCGCTACGTGCAGAACCTGACGCCGGGCATCGAGCAACGCGAATATTGGGGATCGCAGGCCGCCGCCATGCAGGGTTCGCGCAACCTGGCCGGCATCCGCGACGCGGCGGTCGACGCGCTGATCGAGAAGGTCATCGCCGCCAAAGACCGTCCCTCCTTGGTCTCAGCGACGCGCGCGCTCGACCGCGTGCTGATGTGGAACCGCTACAGCGTCCCGCAATGGTACAAGGGCGTGCACAACATCGCGTATTGGAACAAGTTCTCGCGCCCCGCCGTCGCCGCGCGCTACGACCTGCCGGTCCTCGAGACCTGGTGGTACGACGAGGCCAAGGCGCGCGCGCTGGCGCAGCGCCAGCCCGCCGCGCCGCAGGCCCCGCCTGCGCGGCCGGAGCCGCTTCGGCGCGGCGAAGGCCCGCAAAGGTAGCGCGCGGACCCGCATGTACGCCTACATCGTCCGGCGCCTCCTCCTCATCATCCCGACGCTTCTCGGGATCATGGTGATCAACTTCATCGTCGTGCAGTTCGCGCCGGGCGGGCCGGTCGAGCAGATCATCGCCCAGCTGACCGGCACCGACGTGGGCGCCACCGCGCGCATCGGTGGCGGCACGGGCGGCGAGATCTCGGGCCAAGCCGGCCAGGCGCAGGCCCAGACCGCGGGCGAGGCGACGAGCAAGTACCGCGGCGCGCAGGGGCTCGACCCCGAATTCATCAAGCAGATCGAGAAGCAGTTCGGCTTCGACAAGCCGATACACGAGCGCTTCCTCCTGATGATGGCGAACTACGTTCAGCTCGATTTCGGCGAGAGCTATTTCCGCAACCAGTCGGTGGTGAGCCTGGTGATCGAGAAGATGCCGGTCTCGATCTCTCTCGGATTGTGGACGACGTTGATCATCTATTCGGTCTCGATCCCGCTCGGCATCCGTAAGGCGGTGCGCGACGGCACGCCGTTCGACGTGTGGACCAGCGGCTTCATCATCGTCGGATACGCGATACCGGGCTTCCTGCTCGCGCTCCTCCTCATCGTGCTGTTCGCGGGCGGCAGCTTCTTCGACTGGTTCCCGCTGCGCGGGCTCACCTCCGAGAACTGGGCGCAGCTCACCTGGACCGGGAAGCTCGGGGACTATCTCTGGCACATGGTGCTGCCGATCGCTTCGCTGGTGCTGGGCGGGTTCGCCGGCCTCACCATGCTCACCAAGAACTCGTTCCTCGACCAGATCAACCAGCAATACGTGCTGACGGCGCGCGCCAAGGGCTTGACCGAACGGCGCGTGCTCTATGGCCACGTGTTCCGCAACGCCATGCTGATCGTGATCGCGGGGTTTCCCGGCGCCTTCGTCGGCATCCTGTTCACCGGCGCGCTTCTCACCGAGATCATCTTCTCGCTCGACGGGCTCGGGCTGTTGGGCTTCGAGGCGGTGATCCGGCGCGACTACCCGATCATGTTCGGCACGCTGTTCTTCTTCAGCCTGCTCGGGCTCCTGATGAACATCGTCGGCGACATCACCTACACGATCATCGATCCGCGCATCGATTTCGAGGCGCGCAATGTCTGACCGGCGCGAGGCGCGGATCGCGGGCATCCGCGTGACACCGCTCACGGTCCGGCGCCTCGCCAATTTCCGCGCCAACCGGCGCGGCTGGGTCTCGCTCTGGGCCTTCCTTGCGATCTTCGGATTGAGTTTGATCGCCGAGCTGATCGCCAACGACAAGCCGCTGCTCATCGCTGTCGAAGACCGGTACTACGTCCCGGTCTTCGTGTCCTACCCCGAGACCGCGTTCGGCGGCACGTTCGAAACCGAGGCCGACTATCGCGACGATTTTTTCCTCGACCTGATCAAGGAGAAGGGCGGCTGGATGATCTGGCCGCTGATCCCCTACAGCTACCGCACCGTAAACCTGAAGCTCGACCGGCCTGCGCCGGCGCCGCCGAGCCAAGCCAACCCGCTCGGCACCGACGATCAGGCGCGCGACGTGGTGGCGCGCCTCATCTACGGGTTCCGCATCTCGGTGCTGTTCGGCCTCACCCTCACCGTCTTCTCGTCGATCGTCGGCGTGATGGCGGGCGCCGTGCAGGGCTATTTCGGCGGCTGGACCGATCTCCTGTTCCAGCGCTTCATCGAAATCTGGTCGGGCCTGCCGACCCTGTTCCTCCTGATCATCCTCGCTTCGGTGGTCGAGCCCAACTTCTGGTGGCTGCTGGGCATCATGCTGATGTTCAGCTGGATGTCGCTGGTCGGCGTCGTGCGCGCCGAGTTCCTGCGCGCGCGCAATTTCGACTATGTCCGGGCTGCCCGCGCGCTCGGGGTGAGCAACGTGACCATCATGCGCCGCCACGTGCTGCCCAACGCCGTGGTGGCGACCATGACCTTTTTGCCCTTCATCCTCACAGGCTCGATCACGACCTTGACGGCGCTCGACTTCCTCGGGTTCGGGCTGCCGCCCGGCTCGCCCTCGCTGGGCGAGCTCTTGGCCCAGGGCAAGGCCAATTTGCAGGCGCCCTGGCTGATCATCACCGCCTTCTGCGTGCTCGCCGTGATGCTGTCGCTGCTCATCTTCATCGGCGAGGCGGTGCGCGACGCCTTCGACCCGCGAAAGACGTTCCGATGACCTGCCGACCGCTCGAGTTCGTCGGCGCATGCAGGGGCGGGTCTGAGACCCGCCCCTACCGTGGCCACGGACGGCGGCCATGACCCCCGCCACACCCCTGGTCGACATCAGCGACCTCTCCGTCTCGTTCGGGCGCGGCGACCGCGAGGTCAAGGCGGTGCGCAACGTGTCGTTCTCGATCGGCAAGGCGGAGTCGGTCGCGCTGGTCGGCGAATCCGGCTCGGGCAAGTCGGTGACGGCACTCTCGATCCTCCAGCTCTTGCCCTACCCGCTCGCCTGGCACCCGTCGGGCTCGATCGAATTCGACGGCACCGAGATGGTCGGCGCCGATTTCGAGACCATGCGCACCGTGCGCGGCAACCGCGTCACCATGGTGTTCCAGGAGCCGATGACGTCGCTCAACCCGCTCCACACCATCGAAAAGCAGATCGGCGAGATCCTGTTCGTGCACCGCGGCATCGCCGGCCAGGCGGCGCGGGCGCGCATCCTGGAATTGCTCGAGATGGTCGGGCTGCCCGACGCGGCCGCGCGCCTCGGCGCCTATCCGCACCAGCTGTCGGGCGGCCAGCGCCAGCGCGTCATGATCGCGATGGCGCTCGCCAACCAGCCCGACCTCCTGATCGCCGACGAGCCGACGACGGCGGTGGACGTCACCATCCAGGCCCAGCTGCTGAAGCTCCTGCGCGACTTGAAGGACCGGCTCGGCATGGCGATGCTGATGATCACCCACGATCTCGGCATCGTGCGCAAGATGGCCGACCGCGTCTGCGTGATGACCGCGGGCGAGATCGTCGAGCAGGGACCGACCGAGGAGATCTTCGAGCGTCCCCGCCACCCCTACACGCAGAAGCTGCTCGCCGCCGAGCCCAAGGGCGAGCCGATCGCCGCCGACCCCGCGGCACCGGTGGTGGTGGAGACCGCCGACCTGAAGGTTTGGTTCCCGATCAAGCGCGGCGTGTTGAAGCGCACGGTGGCTCACATCAAGGCCGTAGATGGGGTGAGCGTCGCGATCCGCGAGGGCCACACGGTCGGCGTCGTCGGCGAATCCGGATCGGGCAAGACGACCCTCGCGATGGGGTTGCTCCGGCTCGAGAAGAGCCAGGGCTCGATCCGCTTCGACGGGCGCGAGCTGCAAGGGCTCGGCTGGAAGGCGCTCCGGCCGCTCCGGGCGGCGATGCAGGTCGTGTTCCAGGACCCGTACGGATCGCTGTCGCCCCGCATGTCGGTCGGCCAGATCGTCGAGGAAGGGCTGTTGGTCCACGGGCTCGGCGGCGACCGCGAGGAGCGCCGCGCCCTCATCAGCCAGACCCTGCGCGAGGTCGGGCTCGACCCCGAGACGCAGGACCGCTACCCGCATGAGTTTTCCGGCGGGCAGCGCCAGCGCATCGCGATCGCCCGCGCCATGGTGCTGAAGCCGCGCTTCGTGGTGCTCGACGAGCCCACCTCGGCGCTCGACATGAGCGTGCAGGCGCAGATCGTCGATCTCCTGCGCGAGCTGCAGGACCGCCACCGCCTCGCCTACCTGTTCATCAGCCACGATTTGCGCGTCGTGCGCGCGCTCGCCGACGAGGTGGTGGTGATGAAGGACGGCAAGGTGGTCGAGCAGGGCGCGGCGACGCGGATTTTCGAGGATCCGCAA
>DASWLB010000047.1:0-2698 GCA_036396315.1 Alphaproteobacteria bacterium | reverse complement strand
CTTGCCGAGTCCACCGTCGAGGTCGTCACCCGCACCGAGGCGCACGCGCCGTTCGAGAGCATCTCGGAGGCCGAGATCTTCGCCATGGAGTACTGGTCGCTCGAGCAGGCGAAGCTCGGCAAGCAGGCGGACAAGCGACTCGCCGGCCACGTCGTCGCGGTGACCGGCGGGGCGTCGGGCATCGGCCGGGCGACGGCGGCCGCTTTCGCGGCCGAGGGCGCCGATGTCGCGATCCTCGACAAGGACGCGACGTCCGCCGACCGCACCGCGGTCGAGATCGGCTGCCTGGCGCTCGCCTGCGACGTGACCGACCGCGATTCGGTCGCCGCCGCGTTCCGCGAGTTGTGCCGGCGCTTCGGCGGCATCGACATCGTCGTGTCCAACGCGGGCGCGGCCTGGCAGGGGCGCATCGGCGAGGTGGCGGAGGACGTGCTGCGCCGGAGCTTCGAGCTCAACTTCTACGGCCACCAGCGCATCGCGCAGGCGGCGGTCAACGTTCTGCGCGCGCAAGGGCTCGGCGGCGCTCTCCTGTTCAACGTGTCCAAGCAAGCGATCAATCCCGGACCCGGGTTCGGCCCGTACGGGCTCCCCAAGGCGGCGACCTTGGCGCTCATGCGGCAATACGCGCTCGATCACGGCGCCGAGGGCATCCGCGCCAACGCGGTGAACGCCGACCGCATTCGCACCGGGCTGCTCACGCCCGACATGATCGCCGCCCGCGCCAAGGCACGCGGCGTCACCGAAGCGGACTACATGGCGGGCAACCTGCTCGGCCGCGAGGTGACGGCGGACGACGTGGCGCAGGCGTTCGTCGCGCTCGCGCTCGCGCGGGCCACCACGGGCGCCGTCGTCACGGTAGACGGCGGCAACATCGCCGCCGCGCCGCGCTGACCTCGGCTCCAAGGCCTGCGTTCAACGCGCGGCCCCACCCCCACCCCGCCCTCCCCCTTCAAGGGGGAGGGGGTATTGCTGCACGTTCCCTCCCCCCTTGAGGGGGAGGGATAGGGTGGGGGGTAGTGGCTCCGACTATGCGCCCGTGGTTCAGGCCGCGCGCGCCGTCGGCGGGTTCATATGGGTGCGCATGAACTCGAGCGCGCGGGTGCGCGCGAGCTTCGCCGAGTCGAGATGGAAGCTGCCGCGCTCGTCGCACACGAAGCCGTGCCCGGCGCCCGAATAGATATAGACGGGCAGTTCGGGATGCGCCTTCTTGATGAGTTCCACCTTGTCGAGCGGGATGCCCTGGTCCATTTCGCCGAAATGGAACTGGACCGGGCATTTCGGCGCGACGGTCGCGGTCTCGTGGATCTGGCCGCCATAGAACGCCATGCCGGCGGCGAACCCGTCGAGATCGCAGCAGGCGCGCCACACCACCGACCCGCCGAAGCAGTAGCCGATGATGCCCAACTTGCCGACGCCCGTGAGCGCGGCCCTGGCCGCGTCCACGTCGGCGAGGATGCCGGGCCAGTCGCACTTCTGGCGCAGCCCGAAGCCCTTCTTGCGCGCATCCTCGTCGTAGCCGAGCTCGACGTCGCGCTCGGCGCGGTCGAACAGGGCGGGCGCGATGCAGGTGTAGCCGTCCTTGGCGTAGGCGTCGCAGACGTTCTTGACGTGGTGGTTGACCCCGAAGATTTCCTGGATCACCACGAGGCCGCCCTTGGGCGCGCCTTGAGTGTCGGCGCGATAGGCGCCGACCTCGAACCCGTCCTTGGCCTTGAGCTTGATCATCTGACCCATGATCGTCCCCCGGTTAGGGCCCGCCCTTGGCGGACGGGCCGCGGTTGCTGGGAAGCCGTGATGGGTAACCTTTAGAACAGGCCCGGCGACGTTGCAACCGCGCCTCAGGTAAGCGCCGAGGCGACGTCGGTGTGCGAGAAGTCGTTGCCCTTGTAGAGGAGGGGCTCGCCCGTCGTCTTGGCGAGCGCGTAGGCGAAGCAGTCGCCGAAATTGAGTCCCGCCGGGTGGCCGCTGCCGCGCCCGAAATCGCGGTAGGCCTGGCGCGCGATGCGGGCTTGTTCCTCGGTAACGGGTTCGATGATGGCGGCGATGTCATCGAGCAACTCGTCAAAGCGCTGACTCATGACCGGGTCGCGATTGCCGTCGATTACGATGGCCGTTTCCAGGAAGTTGGCCGCCGACAATCGCAGCGTCGCGGCTCGATCGATGGCGCGGAGATAGGTGCCCGAATCCGCTTCCGGACGGAGGATTGCGACCAGCACGGAACTGTCGATGATCACTTTGGGAGGCCTTTTTCGTCGTACAGGAGGTCCCCGTGATCCAACGATTTGTACGGTTCCTTCCAAAGCGGCGCCAATTGCTCGCCGATCGCGAGCCATTTTTCGACCAATCCCTTTCGGCGCTCACGCGCGAGCCGCTCGCGGATCGCCTCGGTCACCGCCCTGGTCAGGCTCTCGCCGGTGAGCGAGGCAAGCTCCTTGGCCAGGCGATGCGCTTCCTCGTCCTTGATGTTCATTCCCATGGGTTTCTACCTTTCTACCATTTTATTCTACCATGGTAGAAAGTTTGCGGCAATCACACGTTGAACCGGAACAGGATCACGTCGCCGTCGCACACCACGTAGTCGCGCCCTTCGAGGCGCATCTTCCCCGCCGCCTTGGCGCCCTGCTCGCCGCCGCAGGCGATGTAGTCGGCGTAGGCGATCACCTCGGCCGCGATGAAGCCGCGCTCGAAATCGGTGTGG
>DASWLB010000046.1:0-4308 GCA_036396315.1 Alphaproteobacteria bacterium | reverse complement strand
GCGGGCGGCGGCCGGCCGGGACAGACATCGAGCGGCGAAACGGTCACGTCCACCATCTGGAAGTTCATCTTGGCCGTCTTGCCGATGAGCTGCTTCATGCGCTCGGGATCGTCGATGCCGGGAAGCTGCACGAGGATCCGGTCCGTGCCTTGGCGCTGGATCGTGGGTTCGCGCACCCCGGTCTCATCGATGCGCCGGCGCACGATCTCGATCGATTGATCCACGGCGGCGGAGCGCCGGTCCGCGACGGCCCGATCGGTGAAGGACAGCAGGACGCGGTTGCCCTGGACAGTGACCGTCGTGTCCGGATCGAGCCGCCGCACGGCCTCGCGCGCGCGATCCACGTCGGCGGCTTCGCGTACGGTGAAAGCCGCGCCGTTGCCATCGACCCCGAGACCGGTATAGCCGATATTCGCGCGGCGCAGCACGTTGCGAACCTCGTCGACCATCGCGTTCGCCCGCTCGCGGATCACCGCGCGGACGTCCACTTCGAGCAGGAGGTGCGAGCCGCCCTGCAGGTCGAGTCCCAAGCTGATCTGCTTGTGCGGCACCCAGCCCGGCAGCGAGTCCGCCGTCTGTCGATCGACAAGGTTGGGCGCGGCGTACAGCATCCCGAGCACGCAGAACAGCGCGGTCACGATGACGTACCATCTGGAAAGATAAACCATCCTCGAGCGAGGCTCCCGCGGACCGGCCGGGGCCGGCTATTTCGGCCGCCGGAACAGGGAGCCCAACAGCGACGGCTTCTCGTTGGTGTTCGCCTGCTGGGGCTTCGCCGCGGGCGCTTCCTCGCCCGGCTTGCCGGCCGGCTCGGTCCGGTCCAGCACGCTCGCCACCATGGCGCGCGCCACGCGGACACGCACGTTCTCGGCGATCTCGAGCTGCAGCTCGGTGTCGCTGACGACCTTGGTGACCTTGCCGATGATTCCGCCCGAGGTGACGATCTGGTCGCCGCGCCGCAGCGCACCCAACATCTCGCGATGGTCGCGCGCCTTCTTCTGCTGCGGCCGGATCAGCAGGAAGTAGAACACGACGAAGATCAGGATAAGCGGGACGAGGGCGTCGAATCCGCCCAGTCCTCCGCCAGCCCCCTGCGCGTACGCCGGGCCGATCAGCATCCCCTGCTCCCTGCTGCATGCCGGTTAGGCTGCGGCGGACTATAGCGTGGGCCGCCCCGGTTGCAACTCAATTGCGGATTACCGCGGCGCCGCGGCAATTGACCGCCAGTGCCGCTGTGATAGGGTCCGGCGCCCCGCGCGCCTCGGGAACGGCCCATGAACGATACGCCGCTCGCTCCGCTGCTGCGCCGCATCGCCGACGCGCTCGTGCGGCTTGCGCCCGAGCCCGATGCGCCCGCCGATTTGCATGCGGCCGACGCCTTCGTGTGGCACGCCGACCGCTTCGCGCTCGCGCCCGTGGCGCAAGTGAACCGCGTGCCGCTCGCGCTCCTCAAGGGCATCGATCGGGCGCGCGACATCCTGCTCGACAACACGCGCCGGTTCGCGGCCGGCCTGCCCGCGAACAATGCCCTCCTGTGGGGCGCGCGCGGCATGGGCAAAAGTTCGCTCGTCAAGGCCGTGCACGAAACCGTCAACGCCGAAGCGGCGACGCCGGTCGCGCTGGTCGAGCTGCACCGCGAGGACACCGAGACCCTGCCCCGGCTGCTCGCGCTTCTGCGCGCGTCCGACCGGCGGTTCCTGCTGTATTGCGACGACCTGTCGTTCGACCAGCAGGACAGCTCGTACAAATCGCTCAAGGCGTTGCTCGAGGGCGGCATCGAGGGGCGTCCCGACAATGTGGTGTTCTACGCCACCTCGAACCGCCGCCATCTCATGCCGCGCGACATGATCGAGAACGAGCGCTCGACGGCGATCAACCCGTCCGAGGCGGTGGAGGAGAAGGTATCGTTGTCCGACCGGTTCGGACTATGGCTCGGCTTCCACGGCTGCGACCAGGACACCTATTTCGCGATCGTCGAGAGCTATGCGCGCCATTTCGGTCTCGCGGTCGAACGCGACACGCTGCGGGCGGAGGCCAACGAATGGTCGATCACGCGCGGCGCCCGGTCCGGCCGGGTCGCCTGGCAGTTCATCCAGGACCTGGCGGGACGGCTCGGCCGCCGCTTGAGCTGATCCCCGGTCCCGTGCCGCCGACGAGATGGCGGCCCGGATCGAGGGCGTTGCTGCCGCGCCGGATCTCGAAATGCAGCTGCGGCTGGGTCACTCCGCCGGTCTGACCGACCGTCGCGATGGTTTGGCCGCGCCGCACCGTGTCGCCGCGGCGCACCCGCATCGCATCGACATGGCCGTAGGCGGTCATCCAACCGCCGTCGTGGCGCAGCAGAACCAAATTGCCGAAACCGGGAATCTCGTTGCCGGCATAGACGACGACGCCGTTCTCGGCCGCGCGCACCGCCGTGCCGCGCGGCGCGCCGATGTTGATCCCATCGTTGTGCAACCCGCCGGCCTGCGGCCCATAGGCCGCGAGGACGCGGCCGCGCACGGGCCACAGGAACACGCTGCCGGCGCGCGGCGGCGGCTCGTCGATAGAGGTGGGTGTCCCCGCCCGCGGCGGCGGCAACGCCGAAAAGGCGCGCTCGACCGGCGGCGGCGCGGCGGTCGCGGCCGGCAGCGGCACCGGGCCGATGGAGGCGACGCGCTGATCCGACACCGCCGGCTGGTCGCCGCCCGGGCGCGGCGCCGGCGGGACCAACAGCGTCTGCCCCGCCATCACCGCGTAGGGCGGGCGGATGCCGTTGAGCTGGACCAGCGTGCGCATGTCCACGCCGTAGAGCCGCGCGATGCCATAGGCCGTCTCGCCGTTCCTGACGCGGTGTCGCAGCGCGATCGGCAGCGCGAGAAGCTGGCCGGACCTGAGCGCGTAGGGTGGCGCGAGACGATTGGCGGCGATCAGGTCCCCGACCGGCACGCCGGCGCGACGTGCGACCGTATCCACCGTGTCGCCGACGCGGACCGCGATCCGCCCCGGCGGGGCGGCGGCGCCCGACGGGAACGGCTGCGACGCGACCGGTGGCAAAGGCTGCTCGATGACCGGCGCGGGAGGTCTCGTGAGCTCCTGCCAAGGCGGCGGGCGTTCGCCGTATACGACCGGCGCCGGGGGACCGGGGCGCACGCATCCGGCCATCACGCCGGCGAGGATGATCGCCGCAACGACTCGCAGCGACCGTGCGCGATCAGCATCGACGTGAAGAACCGGCCTTATCATGCGGGCAAATCTAGAGTCTTGGCTGCGCCGTTTCAACAGCTCGATGATCCATGCCCGGTCACGCGCGACCCGCCGCCGGCTCCGGCACCAGCGGCACGAATCGGACCGGCCACAGAGTTTCGCGCGCAAATCCGTCCGAATTGCGGCGGACGCGCACCAGATGCTGCTCGCCGCGCCTCTTGCCCACGGGCGCGATCAGGATGCCGCCGACGGCAAGCTGTTCGAGGAGAACCTGCGGGACCTCGGGCGCGGCCGCCGTCACCACGATACGATCGAAGGGAGCCTGTTCCGGCCAGCCTTTGGAGCCGTCGGCACAGCGCGTCGTGATGTTGCGCAGCCGGAGCTCGGCGAAGCGCTTCTCGGCCTCGCGCAGCAGCTCGCGGTGACGCTCGATGGTGTAGACGCGCCGGGCGAGCTTCGCGAGGATCGCCGCCTGGTAGCCGGAACCGGTACCGATCTCCAGCACCTTCATCCGGTCGCTGAGCTCGAGCGCCTGCGTCATATAGGCGACGACCGAAGGCTGGCTGATGGTCTGGCCCATCCCGATCGGCAGCGCCGCGTTTTCGTAGGCGTGGTCGCGGAACGAGGGCGGCACGAACAGCTCGCGCGGCACGCGTTCGATGGCCGACAGCACGGCGGTGTCGGTCACGCCCTGGCTGCGTAGCTCCATGATCAGGCGGATGCGCTGGTCCGCGAGGCTCGCTTCGTCGTTCATGTGGGCGGCGAAAGGCGCTCCATCCCGTCCATGTAGGGCCGGAGCGCGTGCGGGATGGCGACCGATCCGTCTGCCTCTTGAAAGTTCTCGAGTACGGCGATCAAGCTCCGTCCGACCGCAACGCCCGAGCCGTTGAGCGTATGCACGAAGCGGACCCCCTTCCCCTCCTTGGGACGGAAGCGCGCGTTCATGCGCCGCGCCTGGAACTCGCCGCAGTTCGAGCAGGACGAGATCTCGCGGTACCGGTTCTGTCCCGGCAGCCACACTTCGATGTCGTAGGTCTTGCGCGCGGCGAAGCCCGTGTCGCCGGAGGACAGCACGACGACGCGATAGGGCAGTTCCAATCGCCGCAACACCTCCTCGGCCGC
>DASWLB010000045.1:0-2838 GCA_036396315.1 Alphaproteobacteria bacterium | reverse complement strand
AGACGTGCCGCCCAAGACGCGCCCGCGCGGCACCGGGATGCGGCGTGCGTTGCAGTGCGGTTCGGGCTCGGTCGCGTAGTTCCAGGTGAGGGTCTTGTCGAAGGTGATGGTGCGCATGGCGAGCGGCATGTGGATGCGCGGGTCCCTGTCGCGCCCGCCGGCCTCGAGCAGCAGCACCTTCGCGTCGCGCTCCTCGCTCAGCCGGTTCGCCAGCACGCAACCCGCGGAACCCGCGCCGACGATGATGTAGTCGTAGCGATCCATGGCCACAGTCTAGCGGTCCGGCGCGAAGTTGGGGAAGCTGCCCTCGCGCGCGCGGCCCGCGATCTGCTAGCCTGACGGACGATGGATCGCGAGTACGACATTGTCGTCGCGGGCGGCGGGATCGCCGGGCTTTCGGCCGGGCTCGCCGCCGCGCGGCTCGGCCGCAAGACGCTGGTGCTGACCGGCGACGTGCTCGGCGGCCATCTGCTGTCGATCGAGAAGGTCGAGGCCTATCCCGGCTTTCCCGAGGGCGTGCCGGGCTACGACCTCTGTCCCATGGTGCAGGAGGCGGCCGCTTCCGCGGGCGCGGCGTTCGCCGCGGCGGAGGTCGAGCGGTTGGAGCCCGCGGGCGGCGGGTGGCAGGTCGCGACCTCCGAGGGCGCATGTGCTGCGCGCGCCGCGATCATCGCCACGGGCACGCGCCTCCGCGAGCTGGGCGTTCCGGGCGAAGCGCGGCTGCGCGGCAAGGGGGTGAGCCATTGCGCGAGCTGCGATGCGCCGCTGCTGCGCGGCAAGGTCGCGGTCGTGGTCGGCGGCGGCGATTCGGCGATGCAGGAATCGCTGACGCTCGCGGGGTCGTGTTCGCGCGTTGAGATCGTCCATCGCGGCGCAGCGCTCGGCGGCCAGGCGAGCTTCCGCGAGCGCATCGAAGCGCACGAGCGCATCGAGGTCCGTTACTCGACGGTGCTCGAGGAGATCCTCGGCGCCGACGGGGTGACCGGCGTCCGGCTGCGCGACGGCGCGGGCGCCGTGTCGGAGATCGAGGCCGCCGGCGTGTTCGTCTATGTTGGGCTCGAACCCAACACCGCGTTCCTCGCCGGGCGATTGAAGCTCGACAACACCGGGCGTATCCTCATCGACGCTGCGATGCGGACCGGCACCGCCGGACTGTTCGCGGCGGGAACGGTCCGGTCCGGCTCGGCCGGCCGGGCTTCCGCCGCGGCCGGCGACGGAACCGCGGCCGCACTCGCCGCCGACGAATTTCTCGCGGGCGGCGCGCCGCAAACGACGGCTTCTCTCGCCGGGGCCGCAATGGGAGGAACCCATGGCTGATCGTCTGATCGTGCACGATCCGCGCGGCTTTCCGCCGAAGGTGACCGGCAAGCGGCTCGCGCCGCGCCTCGAAGGTCTCGACGGCAAGACCGTGTTCCTGGTCGATTGCCTGTTCGACAACTCCGAGACGTTCATGATGGAGTTGAAGGACTGGTTCGGCTCGCATTTGCCCGGGGTGAAGACGCCGATCATCAAGCCGCGCGAAAGCTGGGTGGACGACCCCAACATGCGCGCCGCGGTCGCGCGCGAGGGCGACGGGGCGATCCTCGGGGTCGGGCTTTGAAGCACCTGTAGCCCGACGGTCGTCGGGCTCGCCACGTCGCTGGAGGAGGCCGGCGTCCCGACGGTCGCCGTCCACACCAACGTGTTCGCGCGGCTCGCGCGCGCCACCGCTCTCGCCAACGGCATGCCGACCCAGCGCCAGGCCTTCGTGCCGCAGCCCGTGGTCGACCGCACGGCGGCTGAGCTTCGCGCCTACATCGAGGGCACAGACGCCGTCTCCAAGCGCCCCTTCATGCAGGAGGTGATCGAGGGGCTGTCGAGCCCGCTCGGGACCGAGGACCTCAAGGGCATGTCGTTCGAGCGCGCGACGCCGCGCCTCCTGCCGCCCGACACCGAGGACAACCTGCAGCGCCTGTTCATCGACCGGAAATGGACCGACTTCCTGCCCGTCGTGCTGCCGACCGAGGCGCGCGTCGCCGCCATGCTCAAGGGCACCAGGCAGGCGCCCGACAAGGTAGTCGCGCGGCTGTCGCCGACCGCGTTCCGCGAATCGTGGGAGGTCACGGTCGAGAAGGTGGCGGTGAACGCGGTGATGGCCGGCTGCCGGCCGGAATACCTGCCGGTGGTGCTCGCCATGGTCGCGAGCGGCATGACGGCGCGGTCGTCCTCGACCACCTCGTTCGCCGGCATCGGCGTCGTCAACGGCCCGATCCGGAACGAGGTCGGCATGGATGCGGGCATCGGCGCCATGGGCCCGTTCAACCACGCCAACGCCACCATCGGGCGCGCCTGGAACCTCGCCTCGATCAACGGCCAGGGCGGGTCCACGCCGGACGAGACCTACATGGGCACGCTCGGCAACTGGTACGGCTACAGCGCGACCTTCCCGGAGAACGAGGAGAAGAGCCCGTGGGCGGCGCTGCACACGCGCTACGGGTTCAAGCCCACCGACAGCGCCGTCACCGTGTTCCGCGGCGGGCGCTACACCCAGGGCGGGTTCGGCCCGCGCGAGACCTGGAAGGAGAAGTTCAAGCGCGTGTTCGCCGCCTGCGCGGCGCGCCAGGCGCCGCTGATCGTCATGGACCCGATCGTCGCCGAGCTGTTCGTCGGGCTCGGCTTCGATTCGAAGGACAAGCTGATCGCCTGGATCGCCGAAAACGCGACCCTGCCCGCGCGCGAATGGTGGGACGACCAGTGGGTGCAGACGCTGATCCACCCGCTCGCCGTCGCCGGCGTCGAGCCCTACGCCACCAACCTCAAGGCCAAGCCCGACGACCTCCTCAAGATATTCCAGCCGCA
>DASWLB010000044.1:0-2837 GCA_036396315.1 Alphaproteobacteria bacterium | reverse complement strand
GCGCCACCTGGTCATCGTCGGCGGCGGGCCGATCGGGACGGAGCTGGCGCAGGCGTTCCGGCGGCTCGGCTCGCGGGTGAGCGTGATCGAGATGCTGCGGCTTCTGCCCAACGACGATCCCGAGCTTGCCGCCATCGTGCGGGCGAGCCTCGCGCGCGACGGGGTGGAGCTTCACGAAGGCGTCCGCGTCGTCCGCATCGAACGCACGCCCGACGGAATCGCCGCGATCGTCGCCGACGCCGCGGGGGAACGCCGGATCGCCGGCACCGATCTGCTGATCGCCGCGGGGCGCCGGCCGAGCCTCGCCGGGCTCGGGCTCGAGGCGGCCGGCATCGCGGCGACGCCGAAGGGAATCACGGTCGATGCGCGGCTGCGCACCACCAACCGCCGCGTCTTCGCCGTGGGCGATGCCGCCGGCGCCTACCAGTTCACCCACGTCGCGCTGGCCCATGCCGGCATCGTGATCCGCAACGCGCTGTTCCGTCTGCCGGCGCGCATGGACTACCGCGCCGTGCCGTGGGTGACGTACACCGATCCCGAACTGGCTCAGGTCGGGCTGACCGAGGACCGGGCGCGCGAGCGCCATGGCGCGGTGCGCGCGCTGCGCTGGCCCCTCGCCGACAACGACCGCGCCCGGGCCGAGCGCGCGACCGAGGGGCTGGTCAAGATCGTGGTCGGGCGCGGCGGCCGAATCCTGGGCGCCGGCATCTGCGGCGCGCACGCGGGCGAGGTGATCCAGCCCTGGGTCCTGGCGGTCGCGCGCCGCATGCCGATTCGCGCCATGGCGGGCGTCATCCTGCCGTACCCGACGCTGGGCGAGGCCGGCAAGCGCGCGGCCGGCGAGTACTACGCTTCTGCCTTATTTGGCGCACGCACGCGGTTCATGGTGCGCCTGCTCGCGCGGCTCGGCTGAGCGATCCGATAGGAATTGCCGCCGGGATTGCGGTATATTGGCCGCATGGCCTTCCGACCGACCCGCGTCCTGCCGTGGCTGACCGGCCTTTCGGCGCGGCTGCTCGCGCTCACCTGCGCCTTCGTGATGCTGGCCGAGGTGCTGATCTTCGCGCCCTCGATCGCGCGGTTTCGCGACACCTATTTCGAGGAGCGCATCAACGCCGCCTACCTGGTGAGCCTCGCGCTCAACGTGCCGACCGACAACACGGTGAGCGCGGAACTCGCCCGCGAGCTCTTGGACAGCGCGCAGTCGTTCGGCATCGTGCTGCGCCGGCCGCATTCGCGCGAGTTGGTGCTGTCGCATCCCATGCCGCCCGAGATCGCCGACGCCTACGACCTGCGCGAGCACGGGCTGGTGATGCAGGCCGCCGAGGCGGCGATGGCGATGGCGCGCAAGGGCACGCGCTTCATCCGCATCATCGGGCCCGCGCCGCACCACCCCGACATCCTGGTCGAGACGGTGATCGACGAGAAACCGTTGCGTGTCGCCATGTTCGCGTACGCGAACCGGATTCTCGTGCTGTCGTTGATCATCTCGCTGATCACCGGCTGTCTCGTCTATCTCAGCATGCAATGGGTGCTGGTGCGCCCGATGCGGCGAATCACCGAAAGCATGGTCGCGTTCCGCAACGATCCCGAGAACCCGACCCGCATCGTGGTGCCGGGCGGGCGATCGGACGAGCTGGGCCGCGCCGAGAGCGCGCTCGCCAGCATGCAGGAGGGGTTGCGCGCCGCGCTGCGCCAACGCGCGCGGCTGGCCGAGCTGGGCGCGGCGATGGCGCGGATCAACCACGATTTGCGCAACATCCTGGCCTCGGCGCAGCTCGTTTCCGACACGGTGTCGGCGAGCAACGATCCCAAGGTGAAACGCGTCGCGCCGACGCTGTTGGGCGCCATCGACCGCGCCATCGCGCTGTGCTCGCAGACGCTCACCTTCGCCGCCGGCGGCAGCGCGCCGCCGGTGCGCCGCCGCTTCGACCTGCACGACCTGGTGGACGAGGTGTTCGCCGAAGTGGGCGGGGTGCCGACGCGCGAGGTGCGCTGGATGAACCGGGTGCCGCCAGGGCTCGAGAGCGTCGCCGACCGCGGCCAGCTGTTCCGCGTGCTGACAAACCTTGCGCGCAACGCGGCCGAGGCCGGCGCGGGCGCCATCACCATCGCCGCGCGGGCCGCCGGCGGGGCCGTCGACATCGACGTGGTGGACGACGGGCCGGGGCTGTCGCCGCGCGCGCGCGACCGGCTGTTCCAACCCTTCGCCGGATCGACGCGCCCGGGCGGCACCGGCCTCGGGCTCGCCATCGCGCGCGAGCTGGTGCGCGGCCATGGCGGCGACGTGGCCCTGATCGAATCGGGCGCCGAGGGAACGATCTTCCGCTTGAGCCTGCCCGAAGCCGCCGAGGATCTGGGCCTGCCGCGACAGGCGGCCGCAGGCGAGTGATCCTTGCGCGCGCCGGCCGATGCGCTATGAATCCGCCCGGCAATTCGACGGGGTAAAGAATTGAACAATGTCGGTGTGGGCGGGCTGTTCGTCTCGGCGCGGGCCGGGCACGGCATCGACCATATCGGCGGGCTGGTCGCCTTCCTGTTCTGCACCGGCTTTGTGCTGTACCCGATCAAGTCCTCGTTCGACCACGAATAGGCGCGGAGGCGGCGCGGACCATGGCATCACCAGCCGCCCGGCTTCGCGCCCTTCTGCAACGGCCCGGCATCCTGGTCACGCCCGGATGTTACGACGCGCTGTCGGCGCGCCTCGTCGAGCGGGCGGGGTTCGAGGCCACCTTCATGAGCGGCTTCTCGGTCGCCGGCGCCCGGCTCGGCCTCCCCGACACCGGCCTCATCTCGTACGCCGAGATGCTGGACCAGGGCCGCGCCATCTGCGGCGC
>DASWLB010000043.1:0-2977 GCA_036396315.1 Alphaproteobacteria bacterium | reverse complement strand
CGACGGCGCGTTCGACCCGGGCGGCGAGCCGGGCGCGGTCCACCGTCTCGCCCCGGTCCTCCCGCTCGAGCAGCGCCACCAGGTCGGCGGGGCGCGGCAGGCTGCCGACATGGGTGGTGAGGATCCGATCGGTCGAGAGCTTCACGGTCGCACTCCCTAATTTGTTTGCCGGACCCGAATTTTACCGGTCCTTGCGCGCGCCGGCACGCCTTACCTCAGGCCGTCGTCCGGCCGTTTCTGCCCAAATGGTCAAGTGTTTCTTAAGGTTATCTGCCGATCCTCGGCCTTCTCCGGGCGGCGACCTCGCGGTCGCCGGCTGGACTCACGTCCTCAGCCAGGAAAGTCATGGGTTCCATCCTCGAAAATCTGTCTCGCATCGCCCTCATCGGGCTCGCCGCCGCATGCCTGTCGGCCGCAACCTCCGCGCCGCGCGCGCAGGAAACGGTCGTGCCGCGCACCGTGATCGGCCTCTACGACGGCGCGCAGGACCGCTGGTCGAACTCGTTCCTTCACCAGATGGCCGAGATGCCGCTCAACCATCTCGGGCTGGTGCTCGAGCCATGGGATTTGCGCCAGGGCCTGCCCGACCTGTCGGGCCGCGCCGACGTGCGCGGCGCGGTGCTGGCGAGCGAGGCCGACCACATGCCGGATCCCATCCGGTTCCTCGACTGGGCGGGCGCACTGATCGACTCGGGACGACGCGTGGCGTTGATCGGCGTCGCGCCGTTCATGCGCGCGGCCGACGGCAAATACGTGCCGCGCGAGACCGTCAACCGGTTCCTCGGCAAGCTCGGGTTGCGCCATGGCGGCGAGTACGTCGGCCTCACCTACGACAGCGAGGTGGCGCGCAAGGATTCGCGCATGGTCGAGTACGAGCGCATCCTCGGGCCCACGCTGCCGTCCTACGAGCACATCCGTTCGGTCGGCGCAGCGAACCGCGTGCATTTGTCGGTCCGGCGCAAGGGCGAGACGCGGAGCGCCGACCTCGTCGTGACCGGCCCCAAGGGCGGGTTCGTCGCCTCGGGTTACACCCACTACGCGAACGAGCAGGGCACGTTCCGCCAGTGGCACCTCAACCCGTTCGCCTTCTTCGCCGCCGCGTTCGATGCCGGCGCGGTGCCGAAACCCGACGTCACGACGCTCAACGGGCGGCGCATCTACTTCTCGCATATCGATGGCGACGGGTGGCGCAACGTGAGCGAGGTGCAGCCCTACCGGCGCGAGCGCCGCCTGTCGGCCGAGGTCGTGCTGCGCGAGATCCTCGAGGCCTACCCCGACCTGCCGGTGACGGTGGCGCCGATCGGCGCCGACCTCGATCCCGCCTGGTGCGGCGGCGAGGAGGCGGTTAAGCTCGCGCGCGAGATCCTGGCCTTGCCGCACGTCGAGGCCGGCTCGCATACCTACAGCCATCCGCTCGACTGGGAGTTCTTCGCGCGTCCCGAGATCGCCGAGCGCGAGGCGCCGTACCTGCCGCTGTACCGCGCCCAGTGCGGCACCGATGCGCGCTATGCGCGCACCGCGGCGGGCCGCATGACCGAGATCGCCGATCGGGTGTCCAGCCGCATGTTCGGCGGCCCGAAGCCCGATCCCGAGGCAAGCGACGCGGTCGATCTGGGCTCGATGAGCGACGCGGCGACGATGGACGACCCGACGCCGCGCAGCTACGCGATCCGGCCCTTCGACCTTGCGCGCGAGGTGGGCGGGTCGGTCGCGCTGGTCGAGCGCCTCTTGCCCGCGGGCAAGAAGGTCGCGCTTTACCAATGGTCGGGGAACGCGATGCCCTATCGCGACGCCATCGCGGCGACGCGCGCGGCCGGGCTCCGCAACATCAACGGCGGCGATTCCCGCTTCGACCGCGAGTTCCCGACCGTCTCGCGCGTGGCGCCCGTCGGCCGGAGGGTCGGCGATGCCTGGCAGATCTACGCGCCCAACAGCAACGAGAACACCTACACCAACCTGTGGGGCTCGCGCTTCTTCGGCTTCCGCTACCTGATCGGCACGCTCGAGAACACCGAGCAGCCGCTGCGGCTCCGGCCGATCAACGTCTATTACCACATGTATTCGGGCGAGAAGATCGCCGCGCTGGCCGCCCTCAAGGAGGTGCTCGACTACGTGCGCGAGCAGCGCGTCGCGCCGATCCGGGCGAGCCGCTACGCGGCGATCGCCGACGGGTTCTTTTCGACCCGGATCGTCAAGACCGGCGAACGCGCCTGGCGCTTCGACAATCGCGACGGGCTTTCGACCATCCGGTTCGACGACTCCGATCGTCTCGAGGTCGATTTCGACGCCTCGGCGGGCGCCATCGGGCAGACGCGCAACCGCGGCAGCCTCTACGTCGCGCTCGACCCGGCGGCCAAGGTTGCGACCGTCGCGCTCAGGCCGCGCCGCGACACCCCGCCGGGCCAAGCCTACCTCATCGACTCGAGCTGGCCGGTCGAAAAGTTGGCCGCCGACAAGGGAAGGCTCGCATTCCGCGCCGAAGGGTTCGGCAAGGGCGAGATGCGCTGGCAGGCTGCGCCGCGCACCGTCTGGCAGGTGCGCATCGAAGGCTCCGGGCGCGCGCGCGATGTCACGGTGCAGGCGGACGCCGAAGGCGTGTTTTCCCTCGATCTCGGGTTCGGCGACGGCAGTCCGCTCGCGCTCCGCATGACGCAGACCGACACGGGAGGGCGGTCGTGAGGCCGCAGCTCTCGGCCCTCGCCGTCCTCGTCGCGTTCAGCCTGGGCGCCGGTTACCTGCTGATTCCTTCGCCGCGCGAGCTCGCGCTGATCGCGCTGCGCGACAACGACTACGAGACCGCGCGCGCGCAGTACGAGGAACTCCTCGGCAAAGGCGATGCGCCGGTCGACGTCTATGTCGGGCTGGTCGAGCTTTACGTCGAGCTGGGCGCGGTCGACGAGGCGATCGCCGTGCTCGAACGCTACGTCGCGAAGCACCCGGGCAGCGTGACGGTGCGCGACCGGCTCGACGGGTTCTA
>DASWLB010000042.1:0-3348 GCA_036396315.1 Alphaproteobacteria bacterium | reverse complement strand
GGCGAGCGGCAGCACGTCGGCGAGCGCGAGGCCCCGCGCCGGGGCATCGACCAGGCGGCTGCCCGCGACCATCGCCGCCGGCTGGGCGAGCCAGGTCGGGTACCAGAACGAGCGGATCTCGCGCGTCGCCTGGTAGCGCGCGCCGGCGCCGCCGTCGAACCCGTCGAACGAGGGCGGGTTGAGGAACAGCGTCTTCAGCGCCATCGTCTCAGCCCTTGGTCATGAGGTTGCCGCTGCGATCGACGGTGAGCAGCCGCTCGCGCCACACCACGTCGCGGCCGAAGAAGCTCGCCGCCCAGATGGCGAACGACAGCAGGTCGCGCACCGCAACCGTCCCGGCGTTGGCGCCGACGACGCAGAGACGCTTCTTCACGTTGCGGTGGAGCATGTAGCGCGCCCCCGCCCCGGCGGCGACGATCGCGCCGGCCTGCACGAAGTCCCCGTCGGTCAGCGCGAGGCTCGCCGCCGCGATGAGGCAGACGCTCATGGTGAACTGCAGCGACGAGGCGGCATAGGCCGCGGGCTGCACCGACCGGATGGTGCGCGCCCAGCGCAGCTCGCGCCGGAGCACCGACCGCACGTCGGTCTCGGCGATCACGGTCTCGACGACGCAACCCGACAGCACGACGCGGTAGCCGCGATCGGCCAGCATGCGACCGATCCTGTGGTCGTCGGCGAGCGTGTCCTTGATCGCGGCGAAGCCGCCGATCGCTTCCAGCGCGTCGCGCCGCAGCGCGATGGTCGATCCCATGCAGAATCCGGTGTGCCCCGCCTCGCGCGCGACGATGACGCCGGGCAGGAACCAATGGTTGATGTGCAGGCAGGCGAGCCGGGCCCCGAAACCGCGCACCGCCGGGCGCGCGCGATAGAGACAGGTCACCGCGCCAACCCGCCGGTCGGCGAGCGGGGCGACGACCCGCGCGAGATAGTCCGGCGAGACCAGGATGTCCGAATCGGCGAGCACCAGCACGTCGTGCCGCGCGGCTTCCAGCATGTTGAGCAGGTTGCTGACCTTCGGGTTCGCGCCGCGCACCCGCGGGTCGGTCACCAGCCGGGCGCGGCGCGCGGGAAACTCCGCTATCAAGCGCTCGACGACGGCGCGCGCGGGATCGTCGGGGTCGCGAACGCCGAAAACGATCTCGTAGTCGGGATAATCCTGCGCGAAGAAGCTGCGCAGCGTCTCTTCGAGCAGCGGCTCGCCACCGCACAACGGCTTCAGCACGGTCGCCGGCGGCGCGAAGGCTTGGTCCCCGACGACATGCCCGCGGAAGCGGCGCAGCCGCCAGTCGGCCACCAGCACGTAGCCGATGGCAATGACGGCAAGCGCATCCGTGATCATCGAGGGCGCGAGCGAGACCATGCGTAGCGGAGAAAATGGCCGAGCCGGTGTTGCGCGTTCTAGCGCACCACGCGAAAACCTTGTATCACGTTCGTGTCGGGGTGGATTGCGACATTTCGTGGCGCCGCGCCGGCAGCCCGCGCGGTACGCGGCGACGGTCACTATTCCGACGCCAACCTGACGACTGTCTCCGCTAACGTACGGCGGCGGCCGACGCTCCGCACGAAAGGGTGACATGGCGACATGACCACATGACCACACTCGTCACCGGAGCGACCGGTTTCATCGGATCGGCGGTGGCGCGCGCGCTCGCGGCGCGCGGCGAAGAGGTGCGGACGCTGGCGCGACGGGGCAGCGACCGGTTCAACCTCGCGGGCTTTCCGGTCGAGGTCGTCGAGGGCGACCTCGGCGACCCGGCATCGCTCGCCCGCGCCGTCAGGGGCTGCCGGGCGGTGTTTCACGTCGCCGCCGACTACCGGCTGTGGTGCCGCGATCCCGAAGCGATCTACCGGACCAACGTGGGCGGCACGGAGGCGCTGATGTCGGCGGCCGAGGAGGCCGGGGTCGCGCGCTTCGTGCACACCAGCAGCATCGGCACCAAGGGGATCGAGGCCTCGGGCGGGCCGGCGGACGAGGATACCGCGGTCGCGCTCGGCGACATGATCGGGCACTACCACCGCTCCAAGTTCCTGGCCGAGGAGGTGGCGCGGCGTTTCGCTTCGCGCGGCCTGCCGGTCGTGATCGTCAACCCGACCTTCCCGGTCGGACCGCGCGACATCAAGCCGACCCCGACCGGACGCACCGTCCGCATGGCGGGCGACGGGCGCATGCCGGCCTACGTCGATACCGGGTTGAATGTCGTGCACGTCGACGACGTGGCGGAGGGTCACCTGCTCGCCTGCGAGAAGGGCGCGGTCGGGCGCTGCTACATCCTGGGCGGGCAGAACATCACGCTGCGCGAGTTGCTGTTGATCGCCGCGCGGCTGCGCGGGCGCAAGGCGCGCCCGATCGCCCTACCCCATGGCGCCCTGCTGCCGGTCGCCAGTGCGGCCGAGGCGTGGGCCCGGCTCAGCGGCCGCGAGCCGCTGGTGACACGTGAGGGGATCGCCCTGTCGCGCCACCGCATGTTCTTCAGCTCCGCCCGCGCCGAGCGCGAGCTGGGCTACCGCTACCGCCCGGCCGAAGAGGCCGTGCGCGACGCGCTCGCCTGGTTCGACGCCTACGACCTCAAGGCAGGCCCGGTCGCCGAGCCGCAGCGGCCCGTCGCGACGACGTGAGATCGTGAAGTCCGGTTCGCCGTCAGGGGGGGCATGACCCCGCGACCAGATTGCCGGTCGCGGCTTCGCTCGCTCCGGAGCAGAACGAATAGCTCGAATCGCCGTTGCTGTGGACAGAATATGTGAAAAACGCGCCGCCATCGTATTTGTACTGGATATTTTGGCCACCTGATTGGTCCGCACCAACCCCCCATGACCCAACCACATGCGATGGTTCGACAGTAGAGCTCGTTCCTCGCGCGCACTCGGTGAGGACGCCGCTCGCACCGTGGTGTTCGTGGTCTTGAGCGGTCATGACCCTATTATTTTGAAACAATGCTTGGAGGCCCGTCGTGACGCGCGTTTCCGCTGTGCAGGCCGCCCAGGCCGCGCCGCTCGCGCCCGCCAGCATCGCCGCGCTGAGGATGAGGACTCGCCGCATGGATCGATCTCCTTACCGATACACTGTCAAAATCGCGCCAGCCAGCGACCGTCATCGTGACGGAAATTTCGCGACAATTCTAATCGCGCCGGTGACACGACGCCAGCCCGGACCGGCGCGGGACCGGCGTTAACGGCCGATCCGGCCTAACCGGCCGACCAGGGCAAATTGGCGCCGTAGCCGTGGGTTAGCGCCTTCACGTCGTCGGGCGTATAGACGTGGCGCGGCGGGGATTCGAACGTCGATTCCGGCTTGATGCGGACGACGACGCGGCGCTCCTCCTGCGCCAGCTTGCGCAGCCGCACGCGCTC
>DASWLB010000041.1:0-3256 GCA_036396315.1 Alphaproteobacteria bacterium | reverse complement strand
CAGACGAGCGCCTGGCCGCGCGCGAAGGCGGCGAGCCGCTCGTCGATCTCACGCGCGATCTGGCGCACCGCGCCGGCCTCCTTGCGCGGCAGAAGCCCGTCGAGATAGGCGAGAATCCGGTTCCAGTCGCGCAGCAGGTAGAACGCGACCAGCGGCGTGATGACGACGAGCCCGATGAACTCGAAGACCGCGACGCCGCTGGTCAGCACCCCCTTGAGCACCTCGCCCAGCCACTTGGCGGCGTCGCCCGCGATGCTGCCCGCGGCCTCGCGCAGCTTCTCCGCCATCTCGGCCGAAAGCCGCGTCTCGAGCAGGGCGAGCAGGTCCGCCACCCAGCGCCGCAGCCCGGCCGCGTAGTCGGGCGCCTTGGTGACCAGCCGCACGACCTGGTCCTGCAGCAGCGGGACGAGAAGCGCGAAGATCAGCACGAACAGCACGAAGAACAAGACGACCAGAAGGACGGCCGCGAGCGCGCGCGGGCAGCGCCAGCGCTCCAGCCTGTCGGCCAGCGGATCGAGCACGTAGGCGATGGCGATGCCGGCGACGAAGGGCAGCAGGATACCGCGCAGCACATACAGCGCCGCACCGAATAGGACGAGCCCCACGGTCCAGTAGAGGAGCCGGCGCTCCGCGCTCATCTAAGCGTCTCGACGCCGCGCGTCTGGCGCGCCCAGTTGACGAGATAGCCGCCGCCCGACAGCACCGTGGTCGCCGCCACGAGCCACACGAGGAACTCGAGCCACACTCCCGCGTCGGCCCCGAACCCGAGGGCGGCGAGCACGAAAGCGACCAGCGTGATCTGCGCGGCCGTGTTGATCTTGCTGATATAAAGCGGGCGCGCGGCGCCCGAACCGTTGATCAGGAAGATCAGGATCACGCCGCCCACGATCAGGATGTCGCGGAACACGACCAGGATCACGAGCCAGGTCGGGATGTGCCCGCCATGGCCGAGCGCGACATAGACGCCGACGAGCAGCGCCTTGTCGGCCAGCGGGTCGAGATAACTACCGAGATCGGATTGCATGCCGAGACGCTTGGCGAGGAACCCGTCCACGGCATCCGACGCGCCGGCCGCGACGAACAGCCAGAACGCAGCCGCGAACTCGCCCTCGATGATGAGGTAGACGGCGAACGGAACGGCGAGCAGCCGCGCGAGCGAAATGAGGTTGGGAAGGCTCATGTCGCCCCGCCGCCCCGCCCTAGCGTCCGGCGGCCGGCGCCATGGATTCCGGCCGGCGCAGGGTGATCGTCCAATTTTCTTCGCCTTCGCCCTGGGTGAGCTCGAGGTCGCGCTGCGCCAGCGCGCCGGCGAGCTGCTCCTCGTCGCCGAAATAGTCGAGGTCGAGGATCGCCGTCTCGCGGGTCAGCGACTTGAGCGCGCTGCGCCTTATGGTCGCGACGCCGGCGAGCCGGCGGCGCACCTCGACCCAATCGGCGAGGCCGGTGAGCGGCACGGCGATCACGAGCCGCCGCTGCTCGTCGAGCCGCAGCAGGTTGTCCCGCTTCCACGCCTCCTCGATCCCCTGGCGCACCGCGGCGGCGGCCTCGGCGAGCAGCGCCTCGACCGGCCGCTCGGCCGTGCCCGTGAAGCCGTACACGATGGTCTGCTCGGCGCCGCTCTCGGCGACGCGCGTCGCGGTCACGTCGACCACCGGGACGTTCTGTTGGGCATCCAGCCGGAGCACGGCGTAGGCGAGCAGGATGTCCGGGGCGCCGTAGCGCCGCGCGATGGCCCGCAGCCGTTCGCCGTCGCGCCGGAGCGCCTGCTCCGGCCCAAGGTCGCGGATGTCGGCGAGGTCGCCCTTGGGCGCGATCATCGGCACGAGCCCGTCGGCGGTGGGCTCGACCGCCGCCGACCAGGCCGTTCGCCACGGGTTCGGGTCGTCCCACAGAAGAAGCGCGCCGCCCGCGCGATAGAGGGGGATCACCAGCACCGGGCGGCTCGCCGTCTCGGCGTAGGGAACGTTCGCGCGCCGCAACAGCTCCGCCACCGCGCCCGGCTTGAACCGGACGGTAAGGCGGGCGAGATAGCGCACGGGCGAGGTCTTCTCCGAATCGACCTCGAAATTGTGCACGAGATCGGCGATCGCCGGTTGGCCGAGCCGCGGCAGGGCGGCGTGCCGGTCGGCCGGCACGAGGCGCGCGATCAGCCGGCGGTACGCCTCGCGCTGGCCTTCGGCGAGGGCCCGCTCGCGCGCAGCCGCGGCGTTCTCGGCCGTCGCATCGACCGCGACGTTGCGCACGGTGAAGGCTTCCTCGACCTGGGCGGTCTGCGCCCGGGCCGCGCACGTTCCCGCGAGGGCGGCGCAGGCGACCGCGAGGGCGACGGCACGGCGTCCCAGCGCCGAGGCGAGGCGCCTGTCATGAATCATTGCAAAGCGTCCCGGATCGGGTATTTTTTTGCCGCTACACCGTCGTCGGCGCGTGGACCAACCGCGCGCAGTTTAACATTTTCGCCGGCGCGAGGACCATATTAACGGGCGCAGCTACAAGGACGCAGGCGTCGACACCGACGCCGCCGCCGCGCTCGTCCGGGCGATCTCCCCGCTCGCGCGCGCCACGGCGCGGCCGGGATCCGACGCGGGGCTCGGCGGGTTCGGCGCGCTGTTCGACCTCAAGGCGGCCGGGTTCCGGGATCCGGTGCTCGTCGCCGCGACCGACGGGGTCGGCACCAAGCTCAAGATCGCCCAGGCGGTGCAGCGCCACGACACGGTGGGCATCGACTTGGTCGCCATGTGCGTGAACGACGTCGTCGTGCAGGGCGCCGAGCCGCTGTTCTTCCTCGACTACTTCGCGACCGGCAGGCTCGACCCCCCGGAGGCCGAGGCGGTGATCGCCGGCATCGCGCGGGGCTGCCGCGAGGCGGGATGCGCGCTCATCGGCGGCGAGACGGCGGAGATGCCCGGCATGTACGCGGAGGGCGAGTACGACCTCGCCGGCTTCGCGGTCGGCGCGGCGGAGCGCAGCGCGATCCTGCCCAGCCCCGACATCGCGCCGGGCGACATCGTGCTCGGCCTTGCCTCGAGCGGGCTGCACGCGAACGGGTTCTCGCTGGTGCGCCGCATCGTGGATAATCTCAAGCTCGACTATCGCGCCCGTGCCCCGTTCGCGGATCGGACGCTCGGCGACGCGTTACTGACACCGACGCGCATCTACGTGCGCTCGTGCCTGGCTGCGCACCGCGCCGGTGCGGTCAAAGGCTTCGCGCACATCACGGGCGGCGGCTTCGTCGAGAACGTGCCGCGCATCCTGCCGG
>DASWLB010000040.1:0-3939 GCA_036396315.1 Alphaproteobacteria bacterium | reverse complement strand
GGACCGAGACGGTCGCGACCTCGACGTTGCCCAAGCCTCGCCCGCTCGAGGAACCGCGCATCGTCATGACCGAGAAGGCCGACCAGGTGCTCCTCGCCGGGGCCGACGGCACGTTGCTGCGCTACGACACGCGCGACTTCGACCAGCCGGTCCTCGCCGAGACGACCGATCTCACGCAAGGGTCGACGCGGCTCGCCGCGATGCGATTCCTGATCGGCGAGCAGTCGCTCGTCGCCGGCGGCTCCGACGGCTCGGTCGCCGTTTTCTTCCGGGTCGAGCGCCCCGGCGAAGGCACGACCGACGGCTACCGGACGGTGCGCGCCAAGACCCTGGAGCCGCAGCCGGCCGCGATCGTCGCCATCGATGCGAGCCAGCGCGGCAAGACGTTCGCCACCGCCGACGCGCAAGGGTCGGTCTGGCTCCGCCATTCGACGAGCGAGCAGGTCCTCGTGAAGCTCGCGCCGCCCGCACAGGCCAGGGAAGGGTTCGCGGACCTTGCCCTCGCCCCGCGCGAGAACGGCGTGGTCGCGTTCTCCCCCGAGGGCAAGGCCGTCGCCTGGGACGTCTCGGTGCCGCACCCCGAAACGACCGTCGGATCGGTGTTCGGCAAGGTGTGGTACGAGGGCTACGACCAGCCGACCTACACTTGGCAATCCTCGTCGGGAACCGACAGTTTCGAGCCCAAGCTGTCGCTCGTGCCGCTCATCTTCGGCACCTTGAAGGCGACCATCTATTCGCTCCTGTTCGCGATCCCGATCGCCCTGTTCGGCGCGATCTACACCTCGGAGTTCGTGCACCGCCGGGTGCGCGCGACGATCAAGCCCGTCATGGAGATGATGGCCTCGCTCCCCTCCGTGGTGCTCGGCTTCATCGCGGCCTTGATCTTGGCGCCCGTGGTCGAGACCTGGATCGCCGCCGTGCTGCTCGCGTTCGTCGCCCTGCCGCTGTCGCTCCTCCTCGCCGCGTACCTGTGGCAGCTCCTGCCCGAGCGGACGAGGCTGCGCTTCCAGGGCCTGCCCAAGTTCGCCCTCATGTTCGTCGTGCTGGCGATCGGCATGTCGGCCGCGCGCGCGTTCGGCGGGGTGTTCGAGGACGTGTTCTTCGCGGGCGACATCAGGCTGTGGCTCAACGGCGACGTCGGCGCAAGCTGGCCCTTCCTGTTCCTGGTGTCGCTGCCCGCCTGCTTCGTCCTCGTCGCCTACGGGGCGCGGGCCGGGTTGGGCGACGAGATCGACGCCCGGCTGCGGTCGGGCAAGGTGCACGCCGGGATCGCCGACTTCGCGCGGTGGATCGCGATGATGGTCGCCGCCGCGGTCTTCGCCCTCGCCGTCGCGCTGCTGCTTGCCGCCGCGGGGGCGGACGCACGGGGCGGGTTCGTCGGCAACTACGTCCAGCGCAACACGCTGGTCGTCGGCTTCGCGATGGGGTTCGCCGTCATCCCGATCATCTACACCATCGCCGAGGACGCGCTGAACGCGGTGCCCGAGCATCTGCGCGCCGCCTCGCTCGCCTGCGGCGCGACGCCCTGGCAGACGGCGACCTCGATCATCCTGCCGACCGCCATGAGCGGGGTGTTCGCCGCCATCATGATCGGCATGGGGCGTGCCGTGGGCGAGACCATGATCGTCGTCATGGCGGCGGGCAACACGCCGATCCTCGACTGGAACATCTTCAACGGGCTTCGCGCGCTGTCGGCCAACATCGCGGTCGAGCTGCCCGAGGCGGTGAAGGACGGCACGCTCTACCGCATGCTGTTCCTCGCCGCCCTCACCCTGTTCGTCATGACCTTCGTGATCAACACGTTCGCCGAGATCGTCCGCTTGCGCTTCCGCAAGCGCGCGGCGCAGCTCTAGCGGGGAGCCGCTTCTATGCCCGATACTGCCGTCGTGGAGATCGTTCGACCGGGCGAGAAGGTGCGCTCGCGCGTCCGGCTGCGCGTCACCAGCCTGACGGCGCGCGGCGAGCCGTTCCTGTGGGGGCTGGGCGGCGCCCTCGCCCTCGGCGTGCTGATGATCGTCGGCTTCCTCGTGCTGGTGTTCTGGAACGGCGTGACCGCGTTCCAACCGCGGCCGATCGAGCTCGTGACCCTGAGTTCGGGGCAAAGCTTCGCCGGCGAGCCGACGCGGACCGAGGAGTACCGCCCGACCGCCGAATCGGTCGCGGCCCTGCCCGCCGATCGCCGCGCCGCCATCGCGGCCACTCACGGCATCGCCTCGCGCACGCTGTACCGCACCGGCAACTACGACCTCTACAACGAGGATTTCCGCTGGGTGTCCGATTTCGAGATCGCGAAGATCGAGCGGCCGCGCGGGCTGATCCTGGCCGAGCGACTCGAGTGGGGCGTCTTCATCGGCGTCATCAAGGGCGCGACGATCGACGGCAACGCGTTCGCCAAGCCCGAGATCGCGCCCGCCGACATCGCCGCTTCCCACGACGCGGCGCGCGACCGCTGGCGCCGCATCCGCGAGATCGAGCGCGAAGAGATCGGCGCCGTGAACTATTACCTCGAGCGCGAGCGGCTGGCGCTCCGGCGCGTCGCGCTCGACAGCGGCGAGGACAGCCTGGCCTACCGCCAAGCCGAAGCCGAGTTCCGCGCGCACGAGGCCGAGCTCAAGAAGGAGTACGACCGACTGGCCCAGGAGGCGGCTGCGCTGCGCGAACGCGACGCCCGCGACCAGGTTACCTTGGCCGACGTCGGCGGGCGCGAGAAGGCGCTGCCGCTGTCGGCGATCGTGCGGATGTATCCGGGCAACGACCTCGACCTGATCGAGCGCTTGGGCGTCTATCTCGCGCGCTGGTGGGAGTTCCTCACCGACGAGCCGCGCGAGGCGAACACCGAAGGCGGGGTGATGCCGGCGATCTTCGGCACCTTCGTGATGACGGTCTTGCTGTCGATCGTGGTCGCGCCGTTCGGCGTGGTGACGGCCTTGTACCTCCGCGAATACGCGAAGCAGGGACGGCTCGTCTCCATCGTGCGCATCTCGGTCAACAACCTCGCGGGCGTGCCGTCGATCGTCTATGGCGTGTTCGGGCTCGGCTTCTTCGCCTACATCGTCGGCGCCTCGATCGATCAGCTGTTCTTCCCCGAGCGTCTGCCCAACCCCACCTTCGGCACGGGCGGGCTCCTGTGGTCGTCCTTGACGCTCGCGCTCCTCACCGTGCCGGTCGTGATCGTCGCGACCGAGGAGGCGCTCGCCGCGGTGCCGCGCTCGATGCGCGAGGGCTCGCTCGCCTGCGGCGCCTCGAAATGGCAGACCATCCGCTACATCGTGCTGCCGCGCGCCATGCCCGGCATCATGACGGGGTTGATCCTCGCCATGGCGCGGGGCGCGGGCGAGGTCGCGCCCTTGATGCTGGTCGGCGTCGTCAAGCTCGCGCCGGAGCTGCCGGTGGACGGGGTTTTCCCCTTCATCCATCTCGAGCGCAGCTTCATGCATCTCGGCTTCCACATCTACGACGTCGGCTTCCAGTCGCGGAACTCGGAAGCCGGGAAGCCGATGGTGTTCGTCACCACGTTGCTGCTGATCGGTCTGATCGCCGCCATGAACGCCTCGGCGATCCTGATCCGCAACCGCCTGAAGCGCAAATTCGCCGGTAGCCAGTTCTAGGAGCATGTCATGGCAGCGGTCGCCGAGCTGAACGTGAGCGATCTCGACTCCAACGCAACGGTCTATCACGTCAAGGAGGGCGGGCGCGGCAGCGCGCTCGACATCCGCGACTTCTGCCTGTGGTACGGGACGTCCCAGGCGCTGTTCGACGTAGCGCTGTCGGTCGAAGCCGGCCTGGTCACGGCGCTGATCGGACCGTCGGGCTGCGGCAAGTCGACGCTGCTGCGCTCGCTCAACCGCATGAACGATCTCATCGACGGCCTCAGGATCACCGGTCAGGTGCAGTTCGCCGGCCGCAACATCTACGATCCGCGGGTCGATGTGATCGCGC
>DASWLB010000039.1:0-19386 GCA_036396315.1 Alphaproteobacteria bacterium | reverse complement strand
CGCGTCGTGTTTCGCCCGCAGAAGATGGGCGAAGCGGCGCGCCGCCTCGCCGGTGATCCACCGGCTCTCGCCGGTATGAGTCGCGATCCGCCCGTCGAGGCTGGTCGCGAGCTTCAAGGTGACGAGCGGCCGCCCCTCGCGGACGCGGAGAAAGAACCCGGCGTTCACCTCTTCGGCCTCGGCGGCGAGGAGGCCGGTCGAGACGTCGATCCCCGCGTCCTCGAGGCGGCCGATGCCGCGCCCGTTCACGCGATGGTCCGGGTCTGTGGCGGCGACCACGGCGCGCGCGATGCCGGCGGCGACCAGCGCGTCGGCGCAGGGCGGCGTCTCGCCGTGGTGCGCGCAGGGCTCGAGAGTGACGTAGGCGGTCGCGCCGCGCGCCGCCGCACCCGCCCGGCGCAGAGCTTCGGTCTCGGCGTGCGGCCGGCCGCCCGGCCGGGTCCAGCCGCGCCCGACGATCCGCCCGTCCTTGACGATAACGCAGCCGACCGCCGGGTTGGGCGCGACCGTGCCGAGGCCCCTTTTCGCCAGCGCGAGCGCCAGCGCCATGTAGCGGCGGTCGCCCGGATCAGTCCTCGACGCCACTCAGGGATTCCACGAAAGTCTCGAAATCCCTCGCCTCGCGGAAGTTGCGGTACACCGAGGCGTAGCGCACATAGGCGACGGGATCGAGCGTCGCCAGCGCGTCCATCACCATCTCGCCCACCGTGGCCGACGGGATGTCGGTCTCGCCCAGGCTCTCGAGCCGGCGGATGATGCCGTTGATGACGGTCTCGACGCGCTCGGGCGGCACCGGGCGCTTGCGCAGCGCGATCTGCATGGAGCGCGCGAGCTTCTCGCGGTCGAACGCCTCGCGCTTGCCGCCGCGCTTGATGACGGTGAGTTCGCGCAGCTGCACCCGCTCGAAGGTCGTGAAGCGCATGCCGCAGTTGGTGCACGACCGGCGGCGGCGGATCGCGGTGTCGTCCTCGGTCGGACGCGAGTCCTTCACCTGGGTATCGTCGGACGAGCAGAACGGGCAGCGCATGGTCTAGCGGCCCGGATAGATCGGGAAGCGGCGGCACAACTCGGCCACCCGCCGGCGTACCGCGCGCTCGGTGGCGGCGTTGTCTTCGCCATTGGCCGCGAGCCCGTCCAACACCTCGACGATCATGCCGCCGATCTCGCGGAACTCGGCAGCGCCGAAGCCGCGCGTCGTGCCGGCGGGCGAGCCGAGCCGGACGCCCGAGGTGACGGTCGGTTTCTCGGGATCGAACGGAATGCCGTTCTTGTTGCAGGTGAGGCCGGCGCGCTCGAGGCTCGCTTCGGCCGCCTTGCCGGTGAGCTTCTTCGGGCGGAGATCGACCAGCATCAGGTGCGTATCGGTGCCGCCCGACACGATGTCGAGCCCGCCGGCGGCGAGCCTGGCCGCGAGGGTCTTCGCGTTGTCGATCACGTTCCGGCTGTAAGCGCGGAACTCGGGCCGGAGCGCCTCGCCGAACGCCACCGCCTTGGCGGCGATGACGTGCATCAGCGGCCCGCCTTGCGTGCCCGGGAAGACTGCGGAGTTGATCTTCTTGCCGATCTCCTCGTCCATGGCGAGGATCATGCCGCCACGCGGACCGCGCAGCGTCTTGTGCGTCGTCGTGGTGACGACATGGGCGTGGGGCAGCGGGCTCGGGTGCAGCTTGGCGGCGACCAGCCCGGCGAAATGCGCCATGTCCACCATCAACAGCGCGCCGAATTCGTCGGCGATCTCGCGGAAGCGCTTGAAGTCGATGATGCGCGGATAGGCCGAGCCGCCGGCGATGATCAGCTTCGGGCGGTGCTCTTTGGCGAGTCGCACGATCTCGTCGAAATCGATGCGCGCGTCCTCGCGCCGGACGCCGTACTGCGCCGCCTTGAACCAGCGGCCCGACAGGTTGGGCGCTGCGCCGTGGGTCAAGTGGCCGCCGGCGGCGAGCGACATGCCCATGATCGTGTCGCCGGGCTGCAGCAGGGCGAAATAGACCGCGCCATTGGCTTGCGCGCCGGAATGGGGCTGGACGTTGACGAAGCTGCAGTCGAACAGCTCGCGCGCCCGCTCCTGCGCGAGGCGCTCGACCTCGTCCATGTATTCGCAGCCGCCGTAGTAGCGCCGGCCGGGATAGCCCTCGGCGTACTTGTTGGTCATCAGCGAGCCCTGCGCCTCGAGCACCGCGGCGGACACGATGTTCTCCGAGGCGATCAGCTCGATCTGGTCGCCTTCGCGCCGAAGCTCACCCGCGATCGCAGCGGCGACGGCGGGGTCGCTTTCGCCCAGCGGCTGGGTGAAGAAGCGATCCTCTTGAGTGGCCGCGACTTGGTCCTTGACTGGCATCTTTCCTTCCATCCGTCCCGTGTGCGCCGCGTTGCGCCTTGCCTAGCTCAGCTTGCCGACGCGCCGCTCGTGCCGCCCGCCTTCGAAGTCCGTCCGCATGAAAGTTTCGAGGCAGGCGCGGGCCTCGGCTTCGGTGATCAGCCGCGCGCCGAGGCACAGCACGTTCGCGTCGTTGTGCGCGCGGGCAAGCCTCGCCGCCTCCTCGCTGCAGACGGCGGCGGCCCGCACGTGGCGCTCCCGGTTCGCGGCGATCGACATGCCGATGCCCGTGCCGCACACGAGCACGCCGCGCGCCGCCTGGCCACCCGCCACGGCGCGCGACACGGCGAAGGCATAGTCCGGATAATCGACGGATTCGGCGCCCTCGGTCCCCATGTCGATCACCGCGTAGCCCATGCGGACCAGGTCCTCCTTCAAGACCTTCTTCAACGCGACGCCGGCGTGATCGGCGCCAATCGCGACGGTTTCGGCAGCCATGACACGCGTTCGGACCCGAGGGAGGAGGAATGGCGGCGGACCTTACCATATGTGGCGGCGCGCTTCCAATGGGCCACAACTGCTCGCAGGTACGACAGCGATCCCAAGGTTCCAACCGCGAAACAATCGCGCCGGCGCTTAAATCATTTTGGAATTTCGTCAAGTCTAGGCCGCTGAACGCGCCGGCATGCGGCCCTTCCGATGGCCGCGCCTGATGGATTTTTTATAATTATTTTCAAAATCTTACGTGGCAATTGATAGATCGGGACTCATCGGACGCCCGCGCGCCTTTGGCAATGCGGGACGTAACCCTCCAATCAAGGCTTTTAAAGCCCGAGAAAAATACTAGGCCCGCTGTGGATCACTTCTTGGAATCGATTGACAAGGGTGAAAACGCGTGCAATCTGTCCTACCTTCCAAGTCTATCTAGAAGGTACCATTCCAAATGGCAGAAGAAGTCGACAAGGGAGCCGATCCGGCCGAATTGCTGCGCATGGCCGTGGATATCGTCTCTGCGTTCGTGAGCAACAACTCTCTCCCGGTCAGCCAAATTTCCGAAGTGATCGAGGCCGTCTTCAACTCGCTGAAGGCCTTGAACGGCGGCGCGGCTGCCGGCGCGGCGGAACCGCCGAAGCCGGTCGTGCCGATACGGCGTTCGATCACGCCCGAGTACTTGATTTGTCTCGAGGACGGCAAGAAGCTCAAGATGCTCAAGCGGCATCTCCGTGCGGCCTACAACATGACGCCCGACGAATACCGGGCGAAGTGGGGGCTGCCGCCCGATTATCCGATGGTTGCGCCGAACTACGCCGCTCAGCGCTCCGACTTCGCGAAGAAGATCGGCCTCGGCCGCAAGCCCGGCCAGCGTCCCGGACGACGTTCGCGCTCCGAATGAATTCGTGACGGTTTCATGACGGCGGCCGGCCGCAAACCGGCCGCCGTCGCGTTTCCAGCTACGGGCGGTGATAATCGTACTTGCCGCCCTTCCACTCGTAGAACACGTAGCCGGGCGCCGTCACGTCGCCCTTCGCGTCGAAGCCGATCTCGCCGAGGACGGTCCTGAACTTTCCCGCGCGCAGGGTCTCGGCGACCTTCGCGGTATCCGTCGTTCCCACCTTGGCGACCGCGGCGACCCACGCCTCGATCGAGGCGTAGCTGTACAGCGTGTAGCCTTCGGGCTCGTAGCCTTGGCGGCGGAACTTCTCGACCAATGCGGCGACCGCTGGCTCCTTGCGCGGGTCGGGGCTGAACGTCATCAAGGTCCCCTCGCCCGCGGCGCCGGCGATCGACCAGAACTCGTCGGTGACCAGCGCATCGCCCGCGACCAGAACGGCCTTGAGTCCCTGCTGGCGCATCTGGCGCACGATCAGACCGGCCTCGGTGTGGTAACCGCCGACATAGATCGCGTCGGCGTTGACTTGCTTAAGGCGGCTCACCAGCGCCGAATAGTCCCGCTCCCCCGCGGTGTAGGCTTCGTACAAGACTTCCTTCACGCCGCGCGCGTTGAGCGCCTTCCGGGTCTCGTCGGCGAGCCCCTTACCGTAGGCGGTCTTGTCGTGGATGATGGCGATCGCCTTGCCGCGGAACCGGTCGGCGAGGAAGTTGCCGGCGACGCCGCCCTGCTGGTCGTCGCGCCCGCACACCCGGAACACGTTCTTGAGGCCGCGCTCGGTGAACGCCGGGTTCGTCGAGGCCGGCGAGATTTGCAGGATGTTCTCTTCGGCGTAGACGTTCGACGCCGGGATCGAGGAGCCGGAGCAGAAATGCCCGGCGACGAGGCGCACGCGCTTGGACGCGACCTGGTTCGCGACCGCGACCGCCTGCTTCGGATCGCACGCGTCGTCGCCGACCTCGAGCCGGAGCTTGCGTCCGAGCACGCCGCCCTTCGCGTTGATGTCCTCGACCGCCATGGTCGCGCCGCGCCGCAGCTGCTCGCCGAACGACGCGTACTGGCCGGTCATCGGCCCGACCGATGCGATGACGACGTCACCCTGCTGGCCGCGCGCCGGACCCGGCGCCGACCATGCGGCGAGCGCGACGGCGAGGCCCGCGATCGCGCCGACCAACGATCTCTTCATCTCCCACCTCCCGCTGCGATCCGTTTCCGCCGGATCGCCCGATGCTATCACGATTTCGCCCGCCCCTCGCCGTCGGCGGCGGTGGTCGCGCCGTCGAGGTAGGCCGCCCTGACCTCGCGGTTGGCGAGCAGGTCCGCGCCCGTGCCCTCGAGCGCGATCCGCCCGTTGACCATCACGTAGCCGCGATGGGCGAGCCGGAGCGCGCGGTGCGCGTTCTGCTCGACCAAGAATACGGTGAGCCCGTCGGCCACGTTGATCTCACGAATCGCCTCGAAGATGCGGCGCGCCGCGAGCGGCGCGAGCCCGAGCGACGGTTCGTCCAGCAGGAGGAGCCGCGGTTTCGCCATGAGGGCGCGCCCGACCGCCAGCATCTGCTGCTCGCCGCCCGACAGGGTGCCGCCGCGCTGCCCGGCCCGCTCGGCGAGCCGAGGAAACAGATCGAACACGCGGGCGAGACTGCTCGCCTCCCACCCGGGCGGCGCGGTCACGGCGCCCAGCCGCAGATTCTCCATCACCGTCATGCGCGGGAAAATGCGGCGCCCCTCGGGCACGTGGGCGATGCCGCGGGCGGCGATCTCCCAGGTGGGCAGGCCGGTGATGTCCTCGCCGGCGAAGGCGACACGTCCCGCATGCGCCCGCGGGTTGCCGCAGATCGTCATCAGCAGCGTCGTCTTGCCCGCGCCGTTGGCGCCGATCAGGCTGACGATCTCGCGCTCGGCGACGGTGACGGCGACGCCGCGCAGCGCCTCGATGCGCCCATAGCCCGCGCGCAAATCCGTCACCTCGAGCATCAGCCCTCGTCCTCGCCCAAATAGGCGCGAATCACGGCCGGATCGCTCCGCACCTCCTCCGGGCTTCCGTCGGCGATCTTGCGCGCGTAGTCGAGCACGATGACGCGGTCGGAGATTCCCATCACGACCGACATGTCGTGCTCGATGAGCAGGATGCCGATCCCTTCGCGGTCGCGGATGTCGGCGAGCAGCCCGTTCAGCTCTCCCGTCTCGTGCGGGTTGAGGCCGGCCGCCGGCTCATCGAGACACAGGAGCACCGGCCGCGTGCACATGGCGCGCGCGATCTCGAGCCGGCGCTGTGCGCCATAGGCGAGGTTGCCCGCGTTCTCGTCGGCGCGATCGGCGAGCCCGACGCGGTCGAGCCAATTGCGCGCGAACTCGACCGCTGCGCGCTCGGCCGCGCGGTAGCCGCCGAAGCCGAGGAGACCGAGCACGGTGAAGCCAGAGGCGCGCATCAGCGCGTTGTGCTGGGCGACGATCAGGTTCTCGAGAACCGACATGCCGGAGAACAGCCGTACGTTCTGGAAGGTGCGCGCGATCTTGGCGCGCGCGGCGATGCGGTGCCCGGCCATGCGCTCGAGGCGGAGCGCGTGTCCGTGGCGCGTGAGCGTGAGGCGGCCGGACGTCGGGGCGTAGAAGCCGGTCAGACAGTTGAAGACGGTGGTCTTGCCGGCGCCGTTCGGGCCGATCAGCGAGGTGATTTCGCCCGCACGCGCCTCGAAGGTAAGCCCGTCCACGGCAACGAGCCCTCCGAATCGCATCGTAAGCCCGTCGACGGCGAGAAGCGGTGCGGCATGAGCGGCGCTCATGCGGACGCGGCCCCCCGCCGCTGCAACCGGATCGTCGGTGCGCGGAACTCGAGGAGTCCGCGCGGCCGCCACACCATGATCAGCACCATCGCGGCGCCGAAGGCGAGCATCCGATATTCCTGCAGGTCGCGGAACCATTCCGGGATGCCGATCAGCACGAACGCCGCAACGGCGACCCCGAGCTGGCTCCCCATCCCGCCCAAGACGACGATCGCGAGGATGATCGCCGATTCGATGAAGGTGAAGCTTTCCGGGCTGATGAAGCCCTGGCGCGTCGCGAAGAACGCGCCGGCGATGCCGCCGAAGGTGGCGCCGATCGCGAAGGCGGTCAGCTTGATGTTCACCGGATTGAGCCCGAGCGCGCGGCACGCGATCTCGTCCTCGCGCAGCGCTTCCCAGGCGCGCCCGAGCGGCAGGCGGCGCAGGCGGAGCGTGACGAAGTTTGTGAGGAGCGCGAGCGCGAGGATCAGGTAGTACAGGAACACGATGCGCTGCATCGGCGAATAGGGGACGCCGAAGAACTCGCTGAACGTGCGCTCGCCCTCGCGCGGCTGCGGTGCGAACGGAAGGCCGAAGAAATCGGGCCGCGGGATGCCCGAAATGCCGTTCGGGCCGCGCGTGAACCCCACCCAGTTGGTGAGCACGATGCGGATCATCTCGCCGAATCCGAGCGTCACGATTGCGAGGTAGTCGCCCCGGAGGCGCAGCACCGGGAACCCGAGCGCGACGCCGAACGCCGCCGCCGCGAGCCCGGCGAGCGGCAGGCATTCCCAGAAACCGAGCCCGAGATGCAACGCGAGAAGCGCAAAGGTGTAGGCGCCGACGGCATAGAACGCGACATAGCCGAGATCGAGGAGCCCGGCGAGCCCGACCACGACGTTGAGGCCCCAGCCGAGCATGACGTAGGTCATCACCAGGATGGCGATGTCCATGAGCCGCCGGTCCGCGCCCGGCAGGAACGGCAGCGCCAGGGCCGCGGCGAGCGCGGCCACCGCGATCCAGCGTCCGGCGCCCGCCGAGTTGCGCGCGATCAGCCTCCGCGCGGCATCGAGCGCCACAGCCGCGCGCGAGGTGCGGCGCGCCATCGACGCAAGCGCCCACAGGGCGACGAGGAAGCCGCCGCCCGCAGCGACGACCGCGAGGAAATCGGTCGGCCACACGGCGCCGCTCGCCGCTATCGCGAGGCCACCCGTCGCCGCCAGCGCATCGGCGCGCGGGCGTCGTGCGCGGACGAGCCCGAGCGCGAGCCGGCCGAGGAAGACGAGCGCGACACCGCCGGCGAGCTCGACCCAGCGCGGCTCGATGTCGAGCCCGCCGCCGCGCGGCACGGTGTGGAGCCCGACAATGACGGCGCCGAGCAGCGCGGCGACGCCAGCGGCGATCGCCGCGTCCTTGAGGAGCGCGCGCCCGCCCGCATTGCGCGCCACGCCGCCGACGGCCGCCATCTATACCTTCTCCACCTCGGGACGGCCCAACAGGCCGGTCGGCCGGAAGATCAGCACGAGAACGAGCACCGAGAACGCCGCCACGTCCTTGTATTCGATGCTGAAATAGCCCGACCAGAACGCCTCGATGAGGCCGATCAGGAGCCCGCCCAGCATGGCGCCGGGGATCGAGCCGATGCCGCCCAGCACCGCGGCAGTGAACGCCTTGATCCCGGCGAGGAAGCCGATGAAGAAGTCGATCACCCCGTAATAGAGGACGACCATCATGCCGGCGACCGCAGCAAGCGTCGCGCCCAGGACGAAGGTGAGCGAGATCGTGCGGTCCACGTTCACGCCGAGCAGCGCCGCCATGTGGCTGTCCTGCTCGCACGCGCGTTGCGCCCGTCCGAGCGCCGTGCGCGCAATCACGACCGAGAACGCGGTCATCAACGCGAGCGTCATCGCGACGATCAGGATCTGCATGTAGGAAAGCGTCACCGCGAACTCGCCCGACTCCGTCAAGGCGAAGCCGCCGTGGATCACCGGCTGGAGCGTCTTCACGCGTGCGCCCTGAACGAGTTGCACGTAGTTCTGCAAGGCGATCGACATGCCGATCGCCGAGATGAGCGCCGCGAGGCGGGGCGAGCCGCGCAGCGGGCGGTAGGCGATGCGCTCGAGCGCCCAGCCATACACCGAGGTGAGCAGCATGGTGACGAGGAGTACGACGACGAGCGACACGACGAGCATTGCGCCTCCCGCCGGTTCGAGGATCAGGAAGGCGATCAGCGCGATGAAGGCGCCGATCATGTAGACCTCGCCGTGCGCGAAGTTGATCATGCCGATGATGCCGTACACCATCGTGTAGCCGATCGCGATCAGCCCGTAGATTGCGCCGAGCGTGATGCCGTTGATCAGTTGCTGCAGGAAATATTCCATCGCGCGGGGGCGGCGGCGCGGACGCGCGGTCAGCGGGCGCGGCGCGGGCGGGCGGCGTGCCCGCGCTTGCCGAGCACGTAGTTCAGCTTGTCGATCGCGGTTTGCGCGAGCGCGTCCTCGGAAGCCCTGGTCGAGCCCATGATCGCCACCTCGACGAGGGTTTCGGGGTCGACGGCCGTCACCTTCACGGCGTTTCCGATGCGCTGGAACTCGAGGATCACTTCCCTCCCGGAGCCGCGTCCCATCGCAAGCCACCCCCAAGGCCGGCGCCGCGGCCAAACCGCCCGGGCCCGGCCGCGCGCGGAGCGCCACGAAGATTAACAGAGGGTTGCGGAATCAGGCCAGCGATACCCACACGGCGGCGTGTGCTAACCGGTCCTTAACCGAACTCGGCAAGGATTCGCCGAAGTTCCGACACCACGATCGCGACCGGTTTTCCAAGGCACGCCGTAATGGCAGCGTCCCGTACCGAAGCGACCGTTCACGCCCGACTGTCACAAATGAACGGCGCCCGCCACGTTCCGCTCCGCACCTACCTGCCCGTCTTGATCGCGGCCCTGATCGGCGTTGCGATGTCGATCGGGGCCTACGTCGTGCTCGGCGTGAACGAGCGGGACAACAGGGCGCTTGCGGTCGAGCGGCATGCAACGACGAATGCTCTCGCGCTGCAGAGCAACCTGTCGCAGTTCATCGACATGATCTTCGCGGTGAAGGCGCTGTTCACCGCGTCGCAGCATGTGAGTCGGGACGAGTTCGAGACTTTCGCGCGCCAGGTCGTCGACCGGAATCCCGAATTGCGGTCGTTGAGCTACGTCGCGCGCGTTCGCTCGGACCAGCGTACCGCCTTCGAAGCGGAGTTGCGCCAGGAAGGCGTCGCGGCGAACGGGATCGTCGAACGGGGCGATGCGGGCCAGCTCAATCCGGCCGGCGAGCGGCCCGAGCACTTCGTCGTCCGCCATGCGGTGTCGAACGAGCCTGCGACCGTGACCACCGGCGTCGACATCGCGTCGATCCCCGGCCGCCAGGCGATTCTCTACCGGATCGCGGCCGCGGGCGAGCCCGAGATCATCACGGTCCCGGCCGTCGTCGAGCGTATGGCGGGGTTCCTGGTGTTTCTGCCGATCTACGCGAATGAGGCGACACCCGCGGGCGAGTCCGCCCGGATCGCATCCCTCATCGGTTTCGCGAGCGCGATCCTTGACGTCGAGACGATGATCGTACGCGCGTTCGGCCCGGCTTCGACGGCCCTGCTCGACTTCCACCTGTTCGAACAAACGTCGGAAGGAACGCAGCGGGCCCTGCATTCGCGCATGCGAGTCCCCGGCAAGACGTTCGCCAATCCGGACGCCGCGCTCGCGGCTGCCGGCGGGACCGGCATCCGCCGCGAAATCGAGGTCGCCGGCAGGCGGTGGAGCATCGTCTTCGGCGCGAACGGCGTCGGCGGACTGACCGGGCGGCAATGGTCGGGGCACATGGCGCTCGGCTTCGGCCTCCTCATGACGTTCACGGCGGCCGGGTATCTGCTGGTCCTGATCAATCGCAACGCCAAGGTACGAGGGCAGATCGCCACCCAGGCGGCGGAGTTGCACGCGGCGAACCTCCGGCTCGAAGTCGAGATCGCCGACCGCACCGCCGCCGAGGCCACCGCAGCGCGCGCGCATGGCAGGTTGCTCGACGCCATCAACAGCATCTCGAACCATTTCCTGCTGTGGGACGCGGACGACCGCCTGCTGCTCTGGAACGAGGTGGCGGAACGCAGCTTCGAAGGTAGTGGGACAGGCCACCTTCTCCGGGAGGGAATCGCGTTCGAGGAGTTCGTCGCCGGCGCGACCAAGCGGCTGGCCGAGTTCGACGGCACGCGCGCGGCGGCCGAGAGGCAGGCCGCGCGCATCCGGCTGCACCGCGAGGGCGCCGGATCGGCCGAGATGCTGCGGCGCGACGGCCGCTGGCTCCAGATCGACGAGCGCAAGACCAAGGACGGCGGCCGCGCGACTGTCTATACGGACATCACCGAGCGCAAGCGGTTCGAGAAGGATCTGCGCTCGGCGAACAGCCTTCTCGAAGCGCTCATCCAATCGAGCCCGGTGCCGCTCGTTGTCGCCGACCTGAACAACAACGTCGAGATCTGGAACCCGGCCGCCGAACGGCTTTATGGCTGGTCCGCGACCGAAGTGATCGGACGCCCGGTGCCGGCGGAGATGTTCGGGCCCGACTCGCGCACCGAACGCACCTACATCTTCGACACGGTGGTGCGCGAGGGCAGCCTCGTCGCGACCGAGGACATCCGGATCACCAAAGATGGCCGCACGATCAACGTCCAGCTCTTCGGCGCGCCGCTCCGCGAGGAATCGGGAGAGATCACGCGTCTCATCATGCTCGCGATCGACATCACCGAGCGCAAGGCGGCCGAACATGCCGCCGAGAAGGCGCACACGCGCCTCCTGGACGCGATCAACAGCATTCCCAACTTCTTCCTACTGTGGGATGTCGATGACCGGCTCGTCCTGTGGAACGAGGGCGCCGAGCGGAGCTTCCGCAACAGCATCGTCGAGGACAAGCTGAGAGTCGGCACGCGCTTCGAGGAATTCGCTTCGGCGGCGGCGCAACGCGTAATCGAATTCGACAACGCCAAACATTCCCGGGATTCCTTCGAAGCGCGGATGCGACTGCACCGCGACGGCCAGGGTTCGGCCGAAGTCCTGCGCCGCGACGGCCGTTGGATGCAGATCCACGAGGCCAAGACCAAGGAAGGCGGGACGGCGACGATCTACACCGACATCACCGAGCGCAAGAAGGTCGAGCGAGAGCTGCGCTCCGCCAATCGGCTGCTGGAGGCGCTCATCCAGTCGAGCCCGCTTGCCATCGTCGTCTCGAATCCGAATAACGAAATCGAGCTGTGGAACCCGGCGGCTGAAAAGCTGTGGGGCTGGTCCGCTTCGGAGGTGATCGGCCGACCGGTTCCGAAGGAGATCTTCGGACCGGGCAAACCGCGCGTGCGCCTGTTCGATGCCGCCGTCGGCGAGGGCCGCATCGTGTCCGGCGAGGACACGCGCATGACCAAGGATGGCCGCACCATCTACGTCCACCTGTTCGGCGCGCCGTTGCCCGGCGAGTCGGGCGAGGACACGCGGCTCGTCGTCCTCGCGATCGACATCACCGAGCGCAAGGCCGCGGAAGCCGCGCTGCGCGCGAGCGAGGAACGCTATCGCGAGCTGATCGCGCGCGCGCCCGACGCCATGATCGTGCACGACGGCAAGTCCATCCTGTTCGCCAACGAGGCGGCCGCCCGGCTCATCCACGCGCCCGCCCCGCAGGGCGTGCTCGCCATCGGCGACCCGCTCAACCTCCTGCACCCGGACGACCGCGAGATGGTCGCGCAGCGCCGGCGCCACACCTTGATCGGGCGCCGAACGATCCCGGACGTCGAGGTGCGCTGGGTGACGCTCGACGGCGGCATCGTCGCGATCGAATCGACGGCAACGCCGGTGATCTGGGACGGCCGCCCTTGCGTGTTGCTCGAGGCGCGCGACATCACCGAGCGCAAGGCGGCCGAGGCGGCGCGCCGCGATGCCGAAATCGCGCTCCGCGAGAGCGAGACGCGTTACCGCCAGCTCATCGAGATGTCGCCCGACGCGATCTTCATCCACGTCGATGGCATCGTCCGCTACGTCAACAGCTCGGCGGTGCGCCTCCTCGGCGCGAGTTCGCCCACGGACATCATCGGCCAGCCGACTTCAAGCTACGTCGCGCCCGAGGACATCCCGCTTTTGATGCGCCACCGCGAGATCGTCCGCCGCGAGGGCCGCCTCGACGGCGCCGAAATCCGCTGGCGGCGCAAGGACGGCCAAATCGTCGTCGTCGAGGTGGACGTGCGCGAGTTGACGATCAGCGGCGAGCGCGCGGTCCAGCTCGTCGCGCGCGACGTGACCGACCGCAAGGCGGCCGAGCAAGCGATGCGCGAGGCCAAGGAGGCGGCGGAGGCCGCAAACCGGTCGAAGAGCGAGTTCCTCGCCAACGTGAGCCACGAGCTGCGCACGCCGCTCAACGCCATCATCGGATTCTCCGAGGTCATGGAGCACCAGATGTTCGGCCCGCTCGGCAACGACCACTACCGCGATTATGCGCGCGACATCCGGCTGTCCGGCACGCACCTGCTCGAGGTCATCAACGACATTCTCGACCTGGCCAAGGTCGAGGCCGGCAAGATCGAGCTGCAGGAGCAGCAAGTGGACATCGAAAGGGTCATCGAGAGCACGGTGCGGCTCGTCCGTGAGCGCGCCGCGAGCCGCAATATCGACCTGTCCGTGCGCATCCCCGATCGACTGCCCGAGTTGTGGGCGGACGAGCGCAAGATCAAGCAGATCCTTATCAATCTCCTGTCGAACGCGATCAAGTTCACGCCGGAGGGCGGTGCGGTCACGGTGTCGGCGACACGCGACGACGGCGGGCGCATCTCGCTCGCCGTCGCCGACACCGGCATCGGCATCGCCAAGGAATCGCTCGAAGTGGTGCTCGCCCCGTTCGGTCAGGTGGACAGTGCGCTGTCCCGCAAGCACACCGGCACGGGGCTCGGTCTGCCTCTATCGAAATCGCTCGCCGAATTGCACGGGGCGAGCCTCGATCTCGAGAGCGAGCTCGGCAAGGGAACGACGGTGACGGTGCGCTTCCCGCAGGACCGGTTGATCGCCGCCTGACGGGCTACGAGCGGAAATCGACGCAGATCTGGTCGAGCTCCTCGGGCCTGAGCGCCTCGCCGGTGATGCCGCAACGGAATGGCGGCGGACCGCTTGCCGCCGCGGCGGCGGCTTCCGGCGGGCGCTCCTCTTTCAGGTGGCAGCATTCGTGGCACAACCCGAATCCGCACGAGCCGCGCTCGCCTTGAAGATGGTCGACCACGCGAGGGAGCGCGCGCGCGAGCGCCCGCCGCTCCTCCACGGTCAAAGTGCCGACCGCATCGCCAAGCGCGGTGAACGGGTCGCGCCGAAGTACCGCCTCGCCTTCCGGCGTGAGCGAGACCAGCACCGAGCGCCGGTCGTCGCCGTCGCGGCATTTGCGGACATACCCCTTGGTCTCGAGAGCGATCAGGGTCTGGGACACGGTACCGCGCGTCGCGCCGAGATACTCGGCCATGGCGCCCGGGCTGCGGGAATACTTGTTGGCGCGCGCGAGGTAGCGCAGCGCTTCCCATTGAGCCGGGTTTAGGCCGCCGCAGAACTGCTTGCCGTGCGCCGCGCGGGCGACCCGGTCCAACAGATCCGCGATGCGTCGCGCCTCGTCCACCCGCGTCTCCCTGTTCGTTGCCCGGCGATATAAAGCAATTGTGATCAGCTATCTAGTTGCGGCCAGGCTAGAGGCAAGTTATATTAGCGACTCGCTACGATCAAGGGTCTGCCCCGAAGCCGTGGCGCCGCAGCCTTCGCCGGCCGCGTGCTGCGGTCTTGCGTTCTACAACCGGAGCGTGTGACGTCATGGCATTGGTGCGTGGTTCCAGCCCCGACCGTAACGACCGCCGCTACATCTCGGCGGCCATGGACGCCCCCCTCTTGGAGCGCGGTTACGAGGTCGCGCTCGCCCGTCGCTGGCGCGACGGACGCGACGAAAAGGCGCTGCACGAGATCATCACCGCGCATATCCGCCTCGTCGTGCGCATCGCGGGCCGGTTCCGCGGCTACGGTCTGCCGCTCGCCGACCTCATTCAGGAAGGCAATGTCGGGCTGATGGAGGCCGCCAACCGGTTCGACCCCGAACGCCAGGTGCGGTTCTCGACCTACGCGACCTGGTGGATCATGGCGGCGATCCAGGAATATATCGTGCGCAACGCCTCGATCGTGCGCATCGGCACGACGCCCGCGCAGAAGAGCCTGTTCTTCAATTTGCGCCGCCTCCGCGCCCGCATCGGCGCCTCGCCGTCGGGCCCGATGACCGATGCCGAGCGTCGGAAGATCGCCGACGAGCTCGGCGTGCCGATCGCCGCGGTCGAGCGGATGGAATCCCATCTGTCGCGTCCGGACCGGTCGCTCAACGCGGGGGTCGGCGAGGACGAGACCGACGAGTTGCAGGATTTCCTGCCCGACAACGGCCCGACGCCGGAGGAGATCGTCGCCGTGCGCCACGACGACGGCGTGCGCACGCGCTGGATCAACAAGGCGCTCGAGACCCTCACCCCGCGCGAGCGGCAGATCATCGTGCGCCGCTTCCTCGAAGACGACGGGCGCACGACCTTGGCCGAGATCGGCGAGACGTTCGGCGTCACCAAGGAGCGCATCCGCCAAATCGAGGGCAAGGCGCTCGACAAGCTGCGCGACGCGCTCGACGGCGAACTCGCCCACACCCACGCGAACAGCAGCGAGCTGTTGCCGAGCTGAGCCGACGCACCCTACCGAAACGCCGAAGGGCCGCGGCAACCCGCGGCCCTTCGAACGATTCGGGTCCGTCGCTACGCGGCCGCGGCCGCCATCCCACGCGACCGCGCCTTCGGCACCTCCGCGAAGGTGATGAGACGGCCGCGCTCCTCGTCCCAAAGGACGAGCCAGGCGGCCCGGATCCCATCCCACAGGCGGAACGACCGGGCGCCGTGGAAGATCGGGTTCTCGTCGTGGCAGCGCCGCAGGTTGTAGTTGGGGATGCGCGGGTTCAGGTGATGGATGTGGTGGATGCCGATACTCCCGCTGAACCACTGCAGCACCTTGGGCAGGCGGAAATGGCCGCACCCGTTCATCGCGACGCGCGAGAGCGTCCATTGCGGCGTGCGCACCCATTCGGATGCGTGGAACTTGTGGCCGAGGAAGTCGAGCCAGAGCCCGACCGCCGATCCGATGAACAGGATCGGAAGCTGCACGAGCAGCACATCGAGCCAGCCGAAGGTTAAGCCGAGCGCGCCGTAGAACGCGGCGAGCCCAACATTCGCGATGTAGATGTTGCGGCGCTCGGCCTTCCACTCCTTCTTGACCATGAGCGGAATCCGCGTGCCGATTGCGAGGGTCAGCGGCGCGATCAGCGGGAAGAAAACCAGCGGGTCGCGGGTGATCCGGTAGACCATCCGCTTCCAGCGCGGCAGTGCGAGAAATTCGCGCACCGTCAGGCATTCGGCATAGAGCCCGCGGTCGCCGCGGTCGAGGTTGTTGATCGTCCGGTGATGGTCGGCGTGCTGGCGCGTCCAGAAGCAGAATGGCGTCAAGTTGAACAGGGTGCAGACATGACCCAGAACCTCGTTCGCCCGCGCGCCGCGGAAGAACGCGTAGTGGCCGCAATCGTGCTGGAAGATCGTGATGCGCACGAGGAACCCCGAGCACAGCACGCCCAAAGCCAGGGTGAGCGCATAGGATACCGGAAGCGCGAGCCAGGCGAGGTACCAGCAGGCGGCAAGCGGCAGGAACGTATTGGCGAGCTGCCACCAGCTCTTCCAGGCGACCGGGCGGGCATAGGGAACCATGACCTTGCGGAAGGCCTGCGTTCTTGGCTCCGATTTTGTGGCTCGAGCCATCGCTCTCAACGCCCGGAACCCGGTCCGCCCCCTGCCCCGCGCGTTAACATTGCGCTTGGGCCCCATCCGTCACCCGGCACGCGCCGGCATGCGACAACGGTAAGAATCTACAACGAGGCGGCTCCGCGCCTCAAGCGCCGGAGTGGCGCAGATTGTGGCCGGGGCGAATCGGTCGGCCGGGCGGCTTTCCGGGCCGAATGCGGGGTATAGGCGGGGCGGGCCGGAGCCCGCCGGCGTCAGGCGGCGGTCGAGGTCGCGGCCGACGGGGCCGGAGCAAGGCCGCGCTGCGGGAAGGCGAGCGCGTCCGACCACATGCGCTCGAGATCGCGCAAGGTCGTGTTCGCATCGCCGAGCCGCTTGGCCGCGAGCTGGCGCGTCGCCAGAAGCTCGTCGTGGCGGTTGAACATCTGGGCGATGTGCTCGGTAAGGGCAAGGCCCTTCTTCGACAGGCGCAGCCGTACCGACCGGCGGTCGTGTGAGGAGCGCTCCTGCATCAGATAGCCGTTCTCGACCATCTTCTTTACGTTGTAGGAGACGTTCGACCCGAGATAGTAACCGCGGTTGGTGAGGTCGCCGACCGTCAGGTCCTCGCTCCCGATGTTCCACAGGATGAGGCTCTGCACGTTGTTGATGTCGGCGATGCCGAGCCGGTCGAGCTCGGCCTTGACCACCTCGAGGAACTGCCGGTGCAGCCGCTCGATCAGCTTTATCGATTCAAGGTATTCCGGTGTCACGGCTTTCCGCCTCCAGCCTGCGGGCGCGAACGCGCAAAAAATAGCGGTCAATCGCTTAACAATTGTTTAAGCAAGGGCGGCCAGAGGCGCCCCGCTTGGTAATTGCGCGACCGGGCGATATCATCCCGTGCCATCGGACCCGACCGAGGAACCCATGTCCGAACGCCCCCGCGTCGCAATGAGCGCCTTTCCTCGCATCCGCATGCGGCGCAACCGCCGGGCGGATTGGGTGCGGCGGCTGGTGGCCGAGTACCGGCTCGATGCCGCCGACCTGATCTGGCCGGTGTTCGTGCACGAGGGCGACCAGACGCGGGCGGAGATCGCCTCGCTCCCGGGCGTCTTCCGCCTCTCGGTCGCGACGCTGGTCGAGGAGGCGGGCCGCGCCGCCGAGCTCGGCATCCCGCTCATCGCCCTCTTTCCGCACGTCGATGCTGCCCGCAAGTCGCCGCGCGGCGAGGAGGCGGAGAATCCGGACAACCTGATCTGCCGCGCCGTGCGGGCGGTCAAGGCGGCGCACCCCGGGCTCGGCGTCATGTGCGACGTGGCGCTCGATCCCTACACCACCCACGGCCACGACGGCATCCTGGGGGACGGCGAGATCGTCAACGACGAGACGGTCGAGGCGCTGTGCCGCCAGGCGCTGGTCCAGGCGCAAGCCGGGTGCGACGTGATCGCGCCGTCCGACATGATGGACGGGCGCGTCGGAGCGATCCGCTCCGCGCTCGACATCGAGGGGTTCGACAAGGTCTCGATCCTCGCCTACGCGGCGAAGTACGCGTCGGCCCTGTACGGTCCGTTCCGCGACGCGGTCGGGTCCTCGCCCGCGCTCGGGCTCAAGGACAAGAAGACCTACCAGATGGATCCCGCCAATTCGGATGAGGCGCTGCGCGAGGTCGCGCTCGACATCGCCGAAGGCGCCGATATGGTGATGGTGAAGCCCGGCCTGTTCTATCTCGACATCGTGCGCCGCGTTAAGGACACGTTCGGCATGCCGACCTACGCCTACCAGGTGTCGGGCGAGTACGCGATGCTGAAGGCCGCCGCCCTGAACGGCTGGCTCGATTGGGACCGCGTGATCCTCGAAAGCCTGCTTGCGTTCAAGCGCGCCGGCGCCGACGGCATCCTCACCTATGCCGCCTTCGAGGTCGCCGAACGCTTACGCAAGGGCTAGCGCGGCACCGGCATCGCGTCGCGCTCGGCGAGGATGGCATAGACCGCCTGCCACAGCACGAGCCCGTCGGCGATCCCGGTCGGACCGAGGTCGACGTGGGCGAGCGAGTCGACGACGAACAGCTCCGCGCGGTCGCCGGCGGCCGCGGCAAGCGCGCGGCTTTCCGTGTACGGGATGATCGCATCGTCGCGCCCGTGCGTGAGGATGAGCCGCGCCGCGAGTGCGCCGAGTTCGCGCCGCTTCAGATCGAGTCCCGCCATCGTCTCGCGCACCGCGCGCGGCAGGCGGGCGATCAGCGCCCGGCTCCGCTCAGGATCGCGGTTGTCCAATAGCGCCATCACGGCACGGCCGTCCGCGCCCATCCGCTCCACGAGGTCGCTTACTTCGGCCGCCAGGTCGCGCATCTTGCGCTCGGCGATCGCATGAAGAAGCGCGCGGTCGCGCGGATCGTCGAGACGCGCCGCGTTGCTCTTGGCGAACACCCACCTGCCGTACTCGTTGGGGGTCCGGTGAAGCCAGGGACCCGATGCCCGGTCGCGGTAGAAGCCGGTCGTGAAGAACGTGACCACCGCCTCGATGTCGTAGTAGCCGCCGACGGCGGCGACGAACCGCACCTTGGGGCCGGCCGCGGGATCGAGCGCGGCGAGGATCGCCGGGCCCGCCGCATACGAGATCGCGACGATGCCGACGGCGCCGTCGTCTCCGATCGTGCCGGCGAGGTGGCGCACGGCGTCGGCGATCGCGACGGCATCCTCGGGCTCGACCTGCAGCGCGCGCAGATTCTCGATGTCGGGCACGAGCACGACGAAGCGGGCGCGGGCGAACGTGCGGGCGAAGGCGACAAGCCGGGGATCGTCCTTGCCCGCGGGCGCCGCGCCCGGAACCAGGACCAGCGCGGCGAGGGCGGGCTCGCCCGGCCGGTAGAGGTCGCCGCGCCGGTCGCGGTCCTCGACCGTGTAACGCACCGGCTCGCGGCCCGGCTCGGGCGTCGTGCGCTTGAGCCTGCTGTCCTTCGCGCCCGCCGCGATGTCGGCGAGCACGAGCGCCGCCTCGATGCCGCGCGGCGGCGAGCACGCGGCGAGCGCGAGGATGACCGGCACGCACGCTCCCCGCGCGATTCGTCCCACAACAGATCGTTCCACGAC
>DASWLB010000038.1:0-4814 GCA_036396315.1 Alphaproteobacteria bacterium | reverse complement strand
TCGGAGCAACAGCGACAGCGCGGCGCCGAGCGAAAGCCCTTCGTCGCCCATCGGCGGCACGACGAAGATCTCGTCCACCCCGGCCCGCTCGGCCAAATGCCGGTTGAGCTTGACGTTGGCCGCGACCCCGCCGGAGAGGCCAAGTCGACGGTGCGGGTGGCGGGCAAGCAGGCGCGCGACGGATTCGAGGACCACGTCCTCGAGCAGCTTCTGGATCGAAGCGGCGATGTCCTCGCGACGCTTGCTGTCGACGAGCGCGAGGAGGCCCGCCTCCATCTCCGGGATCGTCGCCCAGTCGCAGCGCACCTGGCCGTCCGCGGCGACCCGGAAATGCGGCGCGAGGGAATCGTAAAGCGCCGGCTCGCCGTGCGCGGCGAGCGCGGTGATCTTGCCCTCGTGGCGGAACATGCGGAAGCCGAGCGCCTTGGTGACGAGCGCGTAGGCGAACCCGATCGAATCGGCGCGATACGGGGCGAGCAGCGATTCGTCGCCGCCGAACAACGTCGCGATGCGGCCGTCGCGGAACGAGTGGGCGGAGTAGGACACGTTGTCGCCGATCCCGTCGACGCTGTAGAGCAACGCCTCGGACCAGTCGGTGAAGAACAGCGACGGCAGCACGTGCGCGAGATGGTGGTTGCACCAGTCGATGCGTACGTCCCCGCGAAATCCCGACGCAATCAGGAAACCCCGCGCATCGAACACCGCGTCGGGATCGAGCAGGCCGGCGCTCCGCATCGCCTGGTCGAGCAGCTTGGTCGGCCGTTTCTTGGCCTGGCTCGACGACACCGCACTCGCGATACGCCGGAGCGGGGTCCGCATCTTGCGGTAATGGGCGCGCGGGAAGGCGGCGCGGGTCAGCGCGACGGCGTCCACGTCGCACCGGGCGAGCCCCGCCATCGACAACAGCTCGTCGACGCAGGGCCATGCCCATAAGGCGCGGTCCACGCCCGCGTTCTTCACGCGGGTGAGCCGCTCGAGCTGGACCGCACCGACGACGCGATACTCGTCGAACAAGGCGGCCGAGGCGTCGTGCGGGCCGGCGTGGATCCCGAGCGTGATCATGCCGGCGTTCGGTACAACGCTTTTCCCGCCGACGCAAACGAAAGGCCGCCCGAATGCGGGCGGCCTGACGGAGACTTGAGGGGCCGTCGGGAAGACGGCCGGTACGCGGTACAGTACAGGCTGGCCGGCCCGGCCGGGCGAGGCCCGGCCCGGTCAGCGGACAGCTACTTGCTGGTCTTGGCGGCGGGCGCCGCGTGGGCGGCCGTGCCGTTGGCCGCGGCGGCCTTGACCTCGTCGAAGCTCTCGCTGATGCGCTTGCTCACCAGCGTGAACACGTCTTCGCCGGTCTTGGCGGCGAGCTCGTACATCGCCCGGCAGTTGGCGACGCCGGTGTCGAACGCGTCCTTGGCGACTTCGGCCTGGTGCGCAAGCTTCTTCTCGGGCGCGGCCGGGCTCATCGCCTCCATCGCGGCGGCGCCGGCCTTCTCGAGACCGTCGCGGACGAATGCCGCCTGCTTCTCGGCAGCGACGCGGGCGACCTCGAGCACCTTGCGGTTGGCCTCGATCATCGTCTCGACGTTCTTGCGCTGGATGGCGGCGAACGCCTCGATGTCGACAGCCGGGAACTTGAAGTTAGGCATGAAGGCCGGAAACTCGGGGGCAAAGGGGTTCGATTTCGTAGCGGGCATGGCGGCTCCTCTTCCTCTCCAAAATTATGCTGCACTGCACAATGACCGCAATATGAGCACGGGGCTTAACCCTGTCAAGGATGAATTTTTGCGTTGCACAAATTCTTATTGCGATGCGGGGTCAGGCCGCCGCGGCGCCGGCCTCCGGGCGGCGGAAAGCGGCCGTCCGGCCGGCCAGCTCGGCCCAGCGTTCGGCCCGCCGGAGCTGGCGGTCGAGATGGGCCATGGTGCGCGCGAGGTCGGGGTCATCCTGGCGCAGCCAGACGAAGAGCGCCCCGGCATAGATGCCGGCCAGGACCTTGGCCCGGGCGAGCCCGATGAGTCCGCCGTGTCCGGCCCCGGCAGCCTCGAGCGTGCGCGTCATCGAGCGCATCAGGCGAGGCCCCAACGTCAGCGCCGCACAGGGGTTGATCGCCGCGTCGCAGAGGATCGAGGCGACCGCCCGCTTGTGGGGCGCGAGCGCGTCGAAACGCCGCATCAGGAGGTCGAGCAGCCGGTCGCGCACCGGCTCGTCCGCCGCCGCGGGTCCGGCAAGAGAGGCCGCGTCCACCCGGTCGGTGAAGGCGGCGACGATCGCCGGCTTCGAGGGGTAGAGGGCGTGAAGCTGCGATGTCTCGATCCCGGCGCGCGCCGCGATGTCGGCGAGCGTCACCTCGCGCCAGCGCCGCTCCGCGGCAAGCGCGAGCGCCGCATCTACGACCCGATCGGCCTGCACCCCGGCCCGCGCGCCCGGCGCACGCCGCGCCCGGGCCTGTCTCGTCCGCCGTGCCCGTTTCGCCATGTCGTTCCTCCCGGTTCGGGTTGTTGTTTTCCTTGAGGATAGTACGGGCGGGCGCGCGGTGGAACCGGCGCGTCGCTCAGCCGGCAAGCTCGCGCGAGCGGCGCGTCGCGGCGGCGACCGCCTTAACCATGAGCTGCTGCAGCCCGTCCTCGCCCATCAGTACCTCGAGCGCCGCGGCGGTGGTGCCGCCCGGACTGGTCACGGCCTGGCGCAGCTTGGCCGCCGATTCGTCGGACAGGCGGGCGAGCTCGCCTGAGCCGATCACGGTGGCGCGTGCGAGCCGCTCGGCGAGATCGGCGGGGAGCCCGGCCTGCCGTCCCGCCTCGGCGAGGCACTCGATCAACAGAAACACGTAGGCGGGGCCTGAGCCCGATACCGCGGTGACGGGGTCGAGCAGCGCCTCGTCCGCGACCCAGGCGACCTCGCCCACCGCCTCGAGCAGCGCCTGGCAGGCGGCGCGCTGGGCCGGGGTCACGTTGGCGTTGGCGCATGCCACGGTGATGCCGCGGCGCACCGCGGCCGGCGTGTTGGGCATCGAGCGCACGATCGCCGCGTCCCGGCCGAGATGGCGTTCGAAGGTCGCGATGGTCTTGCCGGCGACGATCGAGAGGTACGCGGCCTCGCCGGCGAAGCGGCGGTAGGCGGGGGCGATCGCATCGAGCCCTTGCGGCTTGACCGCGAAGACGACGATGCCGGGGGCGGGCGATGCGGGCAGCGATGCCGGCTCGGCCGCAACCGCGACGCCGTGGCGCCGCGCGATGTCCTGGGCCGCCGGCGCGGCCGGTTCGACGACATGGATGTTCGCACGGGCGACGCCGCGCTCGAGCCAGCCCGCGAGCAGCGCGCCGCCCATCCGCCCGGCGCCGACGAGAACGATCGAGTCGTCGCCGTTCGTCATGCCGAATCCCATCCGGTGTGCGGGGTCTGGCAACTGAAAACCAACGATCGGACGCGCTGCCCCACCCCCACCCCAACCCTCCCCCTTCCAGGGGGAGGGGGAATTGGTGCGCGTCCCCTCCCCCCTTGAGGGGGAGGGATAGGGTGGGGGGTCAACAACCGCGAGTCAATTCGAGGAAAGGTTCACGCTTCGCCCATGGTGTCGAGGAGCGCGGTTGCGATCGCGTCGGGCGCGGTCTTGCCGCCCCACACGACGAACTGGAACGCCGGGTAGTAGCGCTCGCACTCGGCGACCGCGATGTCCACCAAATCCTCGATCTGCTCGACGCTCGCCCGTCCCACGCCGCGCATCAACGAGGTGTGGCGGAACATCGGCAGACCTTCCTCCGACCACAGATCGAAATGGCCGACCGCGAGCCGCTCGTTCATCAGCGCGAGCAGGTCGGTCACGTCGCGCCGCTTCGGCTTCGGCACCCGCATGTCGAAGGCGCAGGTGAAGTGCAACGCCTGGATCTCGCCGCGCCAGGAGAACTGGATGCGGAAATCGCACCAGCGACCGGCCACCTCGAGCGCCAGCTCCTCATCGCTCAGCCGCTCGAACGGCCAGTCGTGCGCGCTCGCGATGTGCTCGACGGTCTCCAGCGGGTTGCGGGCCCGCTCGCGGCGCTCGATCTCGATGACCGCCATCCCCCACCCCGGCACGGGTTCGCCCGCGCGACCGGTCCTGGAACCGCTTGGCCCTCCACATTTTGTGGAGGATACGCCGATTCCCACTATGTGTAGCGTGCCAAATCGCCTGAATCGGCGCAAGCGCCTATTCGCGCCGGACCGCCAAAAGCTGGGGACGAAACGGCCTGATCAGTCCGCGGCAGGTTTGCGCGCCCGCGATTGGCGCGCGAGCGCCTGTTCGAGCACGGCGACGCGGGCTTCGAGCGTCTCCTCCGCGGCACGCGCCTTGGCCGCCATCTCCTTGACCGCCTCGAACTCGTCGCGCGCGACGAGATCGAGCTCGTCGATCACGCGTTCGAGCTGCTGGCGCACCAGCGCGTCGATCTCGCGCTTGATGCCGGCGAGCGTGCCGATGGCGCCGCCGGCGACGCGCGCCGCGTCGTCGAACATCCGGTTTCGGGTTTGCATGGTCCGTCTCGCCCTCGCGGTTGCGCAGCCACTATGGCGCGGCGCGGCCGACGCGGCAACCCGGCCGCGGCGAGTTGCGGGGCCCATCCGCCCCGCCTATAAGGGCCGCATCATGATCGTCGTCACCGGCGGCGCCGGCTTCATCGGGTCCAACCTCGTCGCCGCGTTGGAGGACCGGGGAATCGGTCCCGTCGCGGTGTGCGACCGCCTCGGCGGCGACGACAAGTGGCGCAACATCGCCAAGCGCGAGTTGGCCCACCTGTTCGAGCCCGAGGACCTGTTCGATTTTCTCGACGGACATGCCACGG
>DASWLB010000037.1:0-2643 GCA_036396315.1 Alphaproteobacteria bacterium | reverse complement strand
CGCCAAGACTGCGGGTCGGGCGGCCGCGGAGCAGCCGGGCGACCTGCATGGTGAGGGTCGACGCGCCCGACACCGGCCGGCCGGCCTTGGCGAGCTGCAGGGCGGCGCGGAAGATCGCCGGCACGTCGACGCCGCGATGCGTGCGGAAGCGCCGGTCCTCGTAGGCGACAAGCGTCTCGACGAAGATCCGGTCGACATCGGTGCGGCGCGTCGGGAATCGCCAGCGCCCGTCGGCGGTGGCGAAGGGCCGCAGCAGCGCGCCGTCACGGTCGACGACGACGCGGCTCGTCTCCACCTGCAGCGGAGGCAGCTCAAGTCGCTCCACCGCCGCCTTCAACGCGATCGGCGCGGCCGGCGCGAGAACGGACACTAAAAGGAGGGTGGCGGGAAGGGCACATCCGTGACGGCGCGCCCTCTCCCCCGCAAGGGGGGAGGGAGCACGCGCGCGTCTGAACAAGCGCAGCATTCTCACCTGAGCGGACCGACCACCTCGACCGTGCCGGGCTCGGTTCGGGCGCGACGCTCCGGGCGGTACATGTCCTCGATCAGCGCCGCCGGATGCGCGAACATGCCGGGCGAGACGGCGCGCACGACGTAGGCGAACTGGAACCGCGTCGGACCGCGCGGCGCCAGATCCCAGGCGGCGACGAAGCGGTCGGCGCGGAACTCGACATGCGCCGGGTTGTCGACGAGGTTCAGCCAGTCGAGCGCGGAAACGTCGCCGCTCCCGAGGATGTGCGGATTGTCGATCTCGAAACCGGCGGGGAGCGGGTCGTCGAGGATGAGCCGCGCCCCCTGGCTTTCCGTCGAGGTGACGTCGAGAACCGCAACGAGGCGAGCGCCCTGCTCGACCGCGGCAAGATCGACCGGCGCGCCGTCGAGCGTGTAATAGCTCCGCTTCAAGGCATAGTAGTTGCCGCCGGCGGGCTCAGGCACGGCCGGGACGCCGCGCACCGTCACGCCGACCTCGACCGGACGGTCGCCGCGGTTGTTGATCCGGAGCGGCGCGATCGCCAGGCTGTCGGCGTCAATGCCGCGGAACAGCGGGCCGTCGACCGGCTCGCCATTCACCGCAAGCCTCGGCTTCGACAGGCTCTCCATCAAGGCGTGCGCGGCCATCAGCGACCAGGCGTCCTCCTGCGTGCTCGTGTAGCGGGCGCCCTGCCGGGCGCGCTCGACCCTTTCCGCAAGGCTCGCGAGATCGACGCCGGACCGGGTTTCGGAGGCGAGCGTCAGGATTGCCGCGCCATCGCGGAGCGGCGAACCGTAGTCGCTCCGCCAGCCGCCGTCATCGTCGCGCGGCGTCGAAAGATCGCCGAGCGCGGATCGGAAGACCGCTTCCGCCCGCGCCTGATCGCCGTAGAGCGCGAGCGCCGCGCCGATCTGCGCCTTCGCGAGCGGGGTGGCGAAGGCGTCAAGCTTCGTCTCGGCGTAGTAGCGCAGGTCGCCGATGGCGGCGCGCCCGTTTGCGGCGAGCACGTAGAGGGCATAGGCGATGTCCTCGCCGCCCGCCTCGAAGTCGCCGGCATAGGCGACGCGGTTCCTGAGGTTGTCGAGCGCTAGGCCGAACGCCTCGTTCGGCACCTCGAACCCGCGCTGGCGGGCGCGGGTGAGGAAGTCGGCGACGTAGGCATCGAGCCACATGTCCTCGCCGCCGGGCGACCAGAGCCCGAACGATCCGGACGCCGACTGGTTGGCGAGCACGCCGGCGACCGCCTTCTCCACGCGGCCGCTTATGTCGGGGTCGCCGGCGAGGCCAGCGCGGATCGCGACATCGTTCAGATAGACGAGCGGCATGGCGCGGCTCGCGATCTGCTCGGTGCAGCCGTAGGGATAGCGGTCGAGCGCGCGCAGGATCGCCGGCACGTTCAGCCGCCCGGCGCCGCTCGCCGACACCTGGATCGAGGCGGTTCCCGGAACGAGTCCGGCCAGCCGGTCGCTCGTCACCGACAGTTCGGCGCCCGGCGCGAGCGTGATGAAATCCGTCGTGGCGACAGGCGGTTCGTTGAGACGCACCGCAAGGTTCAACGTCTTCCGGAGAACTGTCCCGTCGGGCAGCCTGAGCGCCACGCCGACAGAATCGTCGCCGACCCGCGCGCCCGCGATCGGCACGAGCACCTGCCGGCGCCCGCCCGCCTCAAGATCGACGTCCATACCGCCGAAGGTCGGCTCGATGGCCACCGCGACTCCGCCCGAACGGACCGACAGCGCGACGGGACCGCCGACGTTCTCGACCGAAGCGAGGTCGATGGCGATGCGGGAGCGGTCGCCGGGCGCAAGGAAGCGCGGCAGGCTCGCCGTCACGACGACCGGATCGCGCACCAGCACATCCTTCTCCGCATGTCCCACGCCGTCCTCGGTCCAGGCCATCGCCATCAGGCGCACGGCGCCGTTGAAATCGGGAAGCGGGACGGAGATGCGGGCCTTGCCGTCAGAATCGGCCCGCACCACGCCGGAGTGGAAGGCGACGAGCGTCTCCGTCGGCGGCGGTCCTTCGAAGCGGGCAAGGCCGCCGTCGCCGCCGGAGCGGACGATTCCGCGCACGCCCTGCATCCGGTCGATCAGCTGCCCGTAGAGGTCGCGGATCGCGACGCCGAGCCGGCGCTGCCCGAAATAATAGGTCTCCGGATCGGGCGTCGCGTA
>DASWLB010000036.1:0-13244 GCA_036396315.1 Alphaproteobacteria bacterium | reverse complement strand
CGACATCACCGGCTTCACCGCGCTGGTCGAGCACATGAGCGCGACCGAGGCGGCCGACCTGCTCAACGAGCATTTCGCGCTCGTCGCGCGCGCGATCGAGGACGAGGGCGGCACGATCGACAAGTATATCGGCGATTCGGTCATGGCGTTCTGGGGCGCGCCGGCGCCGATGCCCGACCACGCGGCGCGCGCCTGCCGCGCCGCGCTGGCCATCCGCCGCGCCGTCACTCTCGACAACGAGGCGCGCCGGCGCCAGGACCTGCCGCCGATCCGGCTCCGCGTCGGCATCCACACCGGACGCGCCATCGTCGGCAATATCGGGGCGCCGGGGCGCATCAACTACACCCTCGTGGGCGACACGGTTAACGTCGCCCAGCGCTTGGAGGAGCTGGCGCGCGAGGTGGCCGACCCTGGCCGCGCCGTGAGCATCCTGGCGAGCGGGGCGGTCGCGGCCAAGCTCGGCGACGAGTTCGGCATGGTGCCGGAGGGCGAGCGCGCGCTGCGCGGCCGCGAAGGCGAGATCCGGGTGTTCCGGCTCGAGTGATACCGGACCGGTCAGGCGACCTTGAGCACCGCCTCGAGCTTTTCCGTCGCGGCGCGCATGTCGATCTTCTCGACCAGCGCGAGTTCGCGCGCCAGCCGGTCGAGCGCCGCCTCGTACATCTGGCGCTCGCTGTAGGACTGGTCGGGCTGATCGACGTTGCGGTGCAGGTCGCGCACCACCTCGGCGATCGACACCGGGTCGCCCGAATTGATCTTCGCGACGTATTCCTGGGCGCGCCGGCTCCACATCGTGCGCTTGGCGCGCGCGCGGCCCTTCAAGGTCGTCACCGCGCTTTCCATCTTGTTGCGGGTGGACAGCTTGCGCAGGCCCGACTCCTTCGCCTTCTCGACGGGCACGCGTAGGATCATCTTCTCCGCCTCGAAGGAGATGACGAAAACGCGCAGCTCGAAGCCGGCGATCACCTGCTTCTCGAGGCCGAGCACCTTGCCCACCCCGTGGGTGGGATAAACGACGTGGTCGCCCTTGCTGAACAGCAAGTTGTTATTCGGTTTCTTATGCGGCATCCGAGTATTCTTTCCGGTCGGCATAGCTACCAAACCCAGGCGGCAAGTCGCCTGGACCCGTACCATTTGGCCAAAATGAGAGACCGCCGCAGCGGCCTCGTCTCCTCACTTGATTTGTGGCGCCGGCACGCGGGGATCAACCCGCCAATACCGAACGCACGATGTGGTGAATTTATACCACATTGCGGCCGAATATGACAGTTTTTTCATCATCGCCTGGAGAAACCCCACGGAATCCGCGGGTTTCCCGGCGAAATCGGGCCTCGCAGGCGCGGCGCCGCGCCGCCGCTGATCAGCGGGGGGCCGGCTTTGGGCTGAAATGCAGCTCGAACTTGTTGGCGACGTCCTTCCAGTCGTCGGCGTCGGCGGGCACCTCGCCCTTGCGGGTGATGTTGGGCCATTGCTCGGCGTACTGGCGGTTCATTTCGAGGAACTTCTGCGACACATCGTCGGAATCGGGGCGGATCGCCTCGACCGGGCATTCGGGCTCGCATACGCCGCAATCGATGCACTCGTCGGGGTGTATCACCAGCATGTTCTCGCCCTCGTAGAAACAATCCACCGGGCAAACTTCGACGCAGTCCAGGTACTTGCACTTGATGCAGGCTTCATTGACGACGTAGGTCATTCGGCTCTCCGCTCGCCCTTGCGGGCCGTTGATGTTTCCGCCTCAGGCCAAGGCCGGGTTGAGGCCGCGCCCGCCATGGGCGAGCGCCCGCTTGCGCGCAACGCCGCGGTCGCGGTCGGAAACGTAGATCAGCCCGCCGATCCGGCGCATGAGCTGGTCCTCGTGGGCGTCGAGCACGCCGTCGGCGTACACCACCTCCCACAGCATCTCCATCAGGCGCACCCGCTCGTCGTAGGCGAACGCGTCCTTGATCGCCCGGGTGAAGCGCAAAATCTGCGCCGACCGTCCGACCTCGGCCTCGGCGGCCTCGACGAGCGCCGCGGCGTCCTCGCGCGACAGGCCGAAACGGCGCTCGACGATGGCGAGGATGTGCGTCCGCTCGGCCGCATCGCACTGTCCGTCGACGACCGCGACCTCGACCAGAAGCGCCGCGGCGGCAAGCTGGAATTCGTCCGGCGCGTGGCGCCGCGCGCCCTGCGCCGGCCGCGCGCCGCGCCCGAGAAAGGCCTTGATCCGGTCGATCATCGCGGGTTCCGTAGCATAGGGCCTAGGGGTGCGCAAGCCTGCCCCGGACGCCTGGATTTCGCCTCGCGGGCCGCGTCATTCGGCCTCCTCGGCCGACCGCAGCACACGTTCGAGGGCGCGGCGCGCGGCCTTCGTCGGGCGCGGTCCGGCCGCGAAGAAGCTCGGCGCGGGGCGATCCTCGGGCGCGTCCGGCGCGAGATCGTCATAGAGCGCGCGCGCTTCGGCCGCAGGGCCGCGCCGCGCGGCGAGCGCCACGATGCGCACGACACGGATCGCGCGGCCCTGCGGGAAGGTCAGCACGTCGCCCGGCTTCACGGCGTAGTGCGCCTTGTCGACCGGCCGCCCGTCTACCCGGACGCGCCCTTCGGCGCAGAGCTTCGAGGCCGCGGTGCGACTCTTGAAGAAGCGGGCCTGCCAAAGCCACTTGTCGAGGCGCATCGCGGCGGGCGCGGGGGCGGGGCCGGTCATCCGATGCCAAGCTCGCGCAGCTTGGCGAAGGGCGAGCCGGGATCGGCCTTGCGGGAGCGCCGCGCCTTGCGGCCTCGGCTGGGCCGGCGCTTGGCGGCTTCGTTCGCCGTCCCGTTGCCGCGGACCGCGAGCGGCCGGGCGCGGCGCCGCGGCACGAACTGAATGCCATCCTCGGCCGCAACCGCACGATAGCCGAGCCCGACCACGAGGCGCGTGGTCTCCTCCGCCCCGAGACCGGCGAGGGACATCAGGTCCGGGGTGAGCGGAACCGGCCCCTTGCGCGCGCCGGTATGCAGCGCGAGCCCGAGCCGCTCGAGGATGTCGGCGCGCACCGCGCGCCCGTCCACCACCGGGTACCCCACCGCCTCGTAGAACCTGTCGGGCACGGCACCCGAGACGGGAACCGTGACGAGGCCGGGCCCGGGCGCCGCAAGCGGCGCCCCGCCCTGCCAGGTGGTCCACAGGAGCGCCTTGAGCCGCACCGCGGCGGGTTTCAACAGCGCGGGCAGGAACAAAGTCGCGAAGCCGAGCCGCACGCCGAGTTCTCGCAACCGCCCGCGCTCGATACGGCCGAGCGCGCGCGCCTGGTCGAGCGCGCGCGCGCGCGCGAGCGTGCCGAGCGCTTCGACGAGCTGGTAGGCGAGCCCACGCGCCGGTCCCGACAGTTTTGCCTCGTCGAGTCGCACGAGCGGCGCGAGACGGTCGGCGACGTGGCCGACCAGCCAAGCCGTGAGCCGCTTGCGCACGGTCTCGCGGTCGGCGACGGCGAGTAGGTCGCTGTCGAGCACCTCGACCGCGGGCGCGATCGGACGCGCTCCGCGCGCCAAGCGGGCGACCGCGGCGCCGCGCCAGCGGATGCGCCCGTCGTCGGCCAGATCGAACCGGTCGTCGGGGTCGGACGCGAGGGCGCGCACCCGGGCGGCGATCTCGCCCCGCAGCGCGCGCGTCGCCGCGGCGAGCAGCGCTTTCCGGTCGTCGCCCGTCTCGGTCGTGTCGGGGGTGAAGCGGAACCCGTCGAGCCGGCCCACGAATTCGCCCTCGACCGCGACCTCGCCGTCGGGCGCGACCGCGGCTTGGAGCCGGTCCTTGTCCTTGAGCCGGGTGAGCGCCGCCGCGCGCCGGTCGACGAAGCGCTGGGTCAGCCGGTCGTGCAGCGCGTCCGACAGCCGGTCCTCGATCAGCCGCGCCCGCTCCTGCCAGTGGCGCGCGTCCGCGAGCCAGGCGCTCGCGTGCGACACGTAGGTCCAGGTGCGGATGTGGGCGATGCGGGCGGTCAAGGTGTCGATGTCGCCGTCCACGCGGTCGAGGCGCGACATCTGGTCGGCCACCCAGTCGGCCGGGATGCGCCCCTCCGGCCCGCGCAGCGCCAAATAGATGCGCTTCAGGATGCGGAGATGCGCATCCGCCATGGTCTTCCGGAAGTCGGGAATCTGGCACACGTCCCACAGGACGCGCACCGCCTCCGGCGAGGACGCGAGCGGCGCGCAGTCCGCGTCGGCAGCGAGCGCGATGAGCGCGAGATGATCATCCGCTTCGCGCGCCGGCAGGAGTCCTGCGACCGGCGGCGGCCGCTCGAGGCTCGCGATCAGCGATTTGGGCGAGGCGAAGTCAAGGTCGGCGCTGCGCCAGCGGAGCGCGCGCAGGGGATCGAACCGGTGCTCCTCGACCGCCTCGACGAGTTCGGGCGCGAGCGCGCCGAGATCGCCGGTCGTGCCGAACGTGCCGTGGTTCATGTGGCGCCCGGCGCGGCCGGCGATCTGGGCGAGTTCGGGTGCGTTGAGGCGGCGCGGCGCCTCGCCGTCGAACTTCACGAGGCCGGTGAAGGCGACGTGGTCGATGTCCATGTTGAGGCCCATGCCGATCGCGTCGGTCGCGACCAGGTAGTCGACCTCGCCGGACTGGAACAGCGCCACCTGGGCGTTGCGCGTGCGCGGGCTGAGCGCGCCCATCACCACCGCGGTGCCGCCGCGCTGGCGGCGCAGGATTTCGGCGGTCTCGTACACCCCGCCGGCGGAGAACGCGATCACCGCGGTGCGCCGCGGCAGGCGCGTGATCTTCTTCGGCCCCGTGTAGGTGAGCCGCGAGAAGCGCGGCCGCGTGATCACCTCGGCCTCGGGCACGAGGCGGCGCAACAGCGGGCGAATGGTATCCGAGCCGAGGAACATGGTCTCGGCGATGCCGCGCGCGCGCAACAGCCGGTCGGTGAAGACGTGGCCGCGGTCGCGGTCGGCGCACAGCTGGACCTCGTCCACCGCGAGGAACTCGACCGGCCGGTCGAGCGGCATCGATTCGACCGTGCAGCAGAAATAGCGCGCGGTGGGCGGGACGATCTTCTCCTCGCCGGTGACCAGCGCCGCCTGGTGAGAGCCCTTGAGGCGGACGATGCGGTCGTAGTTCTCGCGCGCCAATAGACGCAGCGGGAAGCCGATCATGCCCGAGGCATGACCGAGCATGCGCTCGATCGCGAGGTAGGTCTTGCCCGTGTTGGTCGGGCCGAGGACGGCCTGGACTCGTGGACCCGAAGGGACAGGGGCCATGACCTTAAGATCGGTCTTTCGGCCCGCCAAAGCAAGCGGCGGGCGGTGCGCGCCCGCCCGCCGCGCCCCGCCGCGTCATTTCGTCACGGGGCGCCGGTCGCGAATACCGTGAAGTCGGTGAGGACGACCGCCTCGCCGCCCGAGCCGGTGACGGTTTTCGGCCGGCCATCGCCGTTGTCGGAGGCGTGAACCGCCTTCAATTCGCGTCGGAGCGCCTCGGTCGCGGCGCGATCGAGCGTGAGGTCGTCGTTCACCACCACGCCGTAATCGGCGCGAGCGGAATCGCGCGAGACGTATTCGTCGAGCACGTCGTCGCGCACGCGATCGGCGTCGCGCTCCAAGGGATCGCCCCAACCGCCGCCGCCGAGCTGGCGCACCTTGACCTCGCAGTTGGGCGGCACCGGGGTACGGTGGCCGACCGCCATGCGGAACTCGTTCTCGCCCGGCTTCTTCAGCTGGTAGTCGCCGATCGCACCCACCTTGCCGCCCCACAATCCCCACGGCGGCAGGCCGCGGCGGTAGGGCCGGCCCAAGTTCCAGCGGCCTTCGCAGAAGTTGCGCACGTGCAGGTCGACCGCGAGCCCGCCGCGGTGCTTGCCGGCGCCGCCCGAATCCTGGCGCAGGCTACGGCCCTCGATCATCACCGGGCATTTCAGCTCGATCGCCTCGATCGCGCCGTTGCGAACGTCGCCCTGGCAGATGGTGACCGCACCCGATTCGCCGTCCTCGTGCGGCCGCCCGCCCCAGCCGCCGCCCTCGATCGATTGCAGCACGAAGCGTTTGTTGGTCTTGGGGTCGATGCCGAAGAAGGCGACGCCGCCGAGATAGCCGTGATGGCCGGCCGGCACCTTGTCCGGCATGGCGGGCGCGAGCGCGGCCAGGATCGCGTCGGCGACCGTGGGCAGCGCCAGGCTCCACCCCGTCATCGGGATCGGGTGGCGCGCCATCATGAAGGTGCCTTCGGGCAGGATGACGTTGCAGGCGCGGAACGAGCCCTCGTTGACCGGGTCGTTGGGCGCGGTGATCGCCTTGTAGGCGATGTACGCCCCCGCCTTGGAGCGGCAGTTCGGTCCGCGCGGGCGCTCCTTGGAGCATTGCGACAGGTCGATGGTCATCTCGCCCGACTTCACCGTTATCTTGGCGTTGATGCGCACCCGGTCGGGCGGGGACACGATGTCGTCGTCGACGAACGCCTCGGCCTCGTACACGCCGTCCTTGAACTTGGCGACGACGTTGCGGCACTTGCGTTCGGTCTCGTCGAAGATCTGGGCGATCGCGGCCAGCACCGTCTCCCTGCCGTACTTCGAGAACAGCTCGTCGGCGCGGCGGTTGGCGAGGCGGCAGGCGGCGATCTGCGAACGCAGATCGCCGAGCGAGGATTCCGGATAGCGGATGTTGTCGGCGATGCAGTTGTAGAGCTGCTGGTTGAGCTTGCCCGCCTCGTAGATCTTGAGCTGGTTGAACTGGAACCCTTCCATCCAGGCGTCCTGGGCGGCGCGCCCGGCGCCGAAGCCGGTGGACATGCCGCCCACGTCGATCCAATGCGCCCTGACCATCGAGAACAGGAGAAGCTCGCCCTCGAAAAAGTAGGGCATGTACACGCAGACGTTGTTGAGGTGCTGGCCGGCGACCGCCGGATGGTTCATCACCAGCACGTCTTCGGGCGAAAATCCGTCGCGCCCGTAGCGCTTCATGGCATCCACGATGATGACGCCGAGATCGGCGACGAAGTGCGACACCCCGCCCACGTTCTGGCACAACAGCTCGCCGCCGGGGTTGATCAGCGCGGTGCAGAAATCGCGCACCTCGTAGATCATCATGTTGTAGGAGGTGCGCTGCAGATCGAGCGCCATCTCGTTGGCGATCGCCGGCAGCGCGCTCCGGATCACCTCGACCGTGACCGGGTCCAGCCTCTTGCTCATCTTGCCTCCGCCTGTGCCGGGCGGAAGGTACGGGGCGGCGGCGGCTCCCGCAACTCCTCATCCTTCGAGACGCTCGCTTCGCTCGCTCCTCCGGATGAGGAAGAAAAAAAGAACTCCTCATCCTGAGGAGCCCCGCCGTTGCGCGCAGCGCGGAGGCGGGGCGTCTCGAAGGATGAGGCGATCGTCAGCCCGCTCGGACCTTTGCGGCGAGGTAGTCGCGGGACGCGATCGCCTCGGCCGCGATGCGCTTCAAATCGACGCCCAAAAGCTCGCCGTTCCGCTTCTTCGCCTTGCCGGCGACGAACACGGTGTCGACGTTGCTCGTGTCCATGCCCAAGACGACCGCGCCGACCGGGTCGTTGACCGGCATCACGTTGATGCGGTCCTTGCGCAGGCAGATCACGTCGGCCTGCTTGCCCGGGGTGAGCGAGCCCACCTTGGCGGCGAGCCCGTTCGCCTTCGCCCCTTCGATGGTGGCGAACTCGAGCGCATCGCGCACGGTCAAGCGCTTCGGCAGGTTCTGTTCGCCGCGGTCGCGCCGCACCATGAGCATGGCGTTCTGCGAGGCGAGCGCGAGCCGCATCTCGGTGAACATGTCGTTCGGCGCGTTGGTCTCCGCGTCGGCCGAGAGCGACGGCCGGAGCCCTGCGTCGAGCGCCTGTTGGATGGGCGGGTTGATGATGCCCATCACCATCTCGGTGCCGGGCGAGAACGAGACCGTGCCGCCGGAATCGGCGACCATCTTCCATTCGGTGTCGTTCCAGCCGCCGCAATGGACGTAGGTCGTGTCCGATCCCAGCTTCACGCCGCTGGCGAGCTTCGTGATCGCGTCCTTGCCGCTCAAGTGGATGGTGACGCGCGCCCCCACGTCGCGCGCCGCACCCCATTCCTTCGCCGCGATCTCGACGTTGCCGAACCCGCCGCTCGCCGCGAGCGCGAGAGTGAGGAGCTGGTCGTCCGAGTTGAAGTACTGCTTGCGCAGCCGCGCGATATCGCCCGGGTACTTGTGGCGCGAGGTGTCGGCCCACCACGGCTTGCCGGTCTGCGGCATGCCGTAGCCGAATACGGCGCGCGCGCCCGAGTCCCGGAGCGCCTTGATCACCGCGTCGGTGTGCTCGGGGGTCGTCTGGATGTGCGACCAGTCGAGCAGCGTGGTGACGCCGGCATCGAGCGCCGACAGCGCGCTCACGAGATCGCCGATATAGGCGTCCTCGGGCCGGTAGGCGGTGCCGTACTTGCCGAGGATGGTCCGCAGGTATTCCTGCAGCATGATGTCGGGCAGCACGTTGCGGATCTGGCCCTCCCACATGTGGCGGTGGGTGTCGATGAAGCCGGGCAGCACGATCATGTTGCCGGCCTCGATCACGTCGGCGCCGGTCGCCTGCAGGTTTGGCCCGACCGCGCCGATGCGCGCGCCGTCGATCAGCACGTCGGCCTGGGCGAAATCGCCGAGCGCCCGGTCCATGGTGAGGACCGTCGCGCCCTTCAACAGCACGCGGTCGGAGCGCGGCGCCTGCTGGGCGCGGGCCGGCCGGACGACGGCGGCGGCCAAGGACGCCGCGACCAGTCCGGCGGCGCCGCCCTCGATGAGCTGGCGGCGCGAGATGTCCCGGTCGTGCGTTACGGATGTGTGCGCGACATGGTCGCACATGGCGTTGCCTCCCTCTCCCGTCTTGGTGGTTACGACAACGCTAGGCCGCGAGGCGGCGTCCCGGCAACTGGGATGTTGCCCACGCGACCCTATTCGCGCGGCGGGTCCTGGTGGCGCTTCACCTCGCCCCGGCGCCGGTGCGCGGTGCGGGTGATCTGGCGGCCCATGGCGTCGAACGCCTGGCGGATCGCCACGTACAAATCGTCGGCCGGGTGCCGGTCGGCATGGTCGTGGCTGACCACCAGCTCGCGGCCGGGCAGGTTGACGTCGATATGCACCTGGAAGGCGGTCGAACGGGTACGGCGCCGCGCCGCCTCGACCGCGACCCGGCAGGAGGTGATGCGCCCGTGCCGCTCCTCGAGCTTGGCGATGCGTTCCCGGATCTCCGCCTCCGCGGCGGCGGACGGGGCGAGATTGTGGAAGGTGATCTGGACATCCGTCGGCATGCGGCCCTCCGTCACCGGCCCGACCTTGCGGCCGGGCGCCACGGTTAGGATTTGGGGTCGCCGGGGGCGTCCGGGAAGGCTTGCGCCGGACGGGCCTTGCGCCCATATCACGCGCGCGCCACACATCCGGGGGTGCGCATGGCGGAACAGACCCTCAAGTTCGAGGCCGAGGTCGCCAAGCTCCTCGACCTCGTCATCAACTCGCTCTATTCGCAGCGCCAGATCTTCCTGCGCGAGCTGATCTCGAATGCCTCCGACGCCTGCGACAAGCTGCGCTACGAGGCGATCACGCGGCCCGAGCTGGTCACGGACGAGCCCGAATTCCGCATCCGCGTCGCGTCCGACGCCAAGTCCCGCACCCTCACCGTTTCCGACAACGGCATCGGCATGAGCCGCGAGGAGCTGATCTCCGAGCTCGGCACCATCGCGCGCTCGGGCACCGCCAGTTTCCTCGAGCGCCTGTCGGGCGAGAAGACGCCCGACCTCGCCCTCATCGGCCAGTTCGGCGTCGGGTTCTACTCGGCCTTCATGGTGGCCGACCGGATCGAGGTAACGAGCCGGCGGGCGGGCGAGGACGCGGCCGCATGCTGGCGCTCGGACGGCAAGGGCGCCTTCACCGTGGCCGACGCGGCGCGCCCCGGGCGCGGCACGACGGTGATCCTGCACTTGAAGGAGGACGCCGGCGAGTACGCCGATCCGGCGACGATCCGGCGCATCGTGCGCACCTATTCGGACCACATCGCGATCCCCATCGTGCTCGAGGACCAGGGCAAGGCGGAGACGATCAACCGCGCGAGCGCGCTGTGGACCCGCCCGCGCGCCGAGATCAAGGAGGACGAATACAAGGAGTTCTATCATCACGTCGGCCACGCGTTCGACGAGCCGTGGCTCACGCTGCACTTCAAGGCGGAAGGCAAGATCGAATACACGAGCCTCCTGTTCGTGCCCGAGAAGCGGCCCTTCGACCTGTTCGATCCGGCCCGCCGCCACCGCGTGAAGCTCTACGTGCGGCGCGTGTTCATCACCGACGAATGCCCCGACCTCGTGCCGCCCTGGCTCCGCTTCCTGCGCGGCGTGATCGATTCCGAGGACCTGCCGCTCAACGTGAGCCGGGAGACGTTGCAGGCCAACCCCGTCGTCGCGCGCATCCGCCAGGCCGTCGTGCGCCGCGTGCTCGCCGAGCTTGCCCGCAAGGCGGAGAAGGAGCCCGCCGAGTACGCCAAGTTCTGGGATGCGTTCGGGGCGGTGGTGAAGGAGGGGCTGTACGAGGACGCCGAGCACCGCGACGAGATCCTCAAGATCGCGCGCTTCCGTTCGACGGCGGGCGATGGGCTCGCGAGCCTCGCGGACTATCTCGGGCGCATGCGTCCCGGCCAGGAGGCGATCTACACCATCGCCGGCGGCGAGCTCGCCGGGCTCCGCAAGAGCCCGCAGCTCGAGGGCTTCGCCGCGCGCGGGATCGAGGTGCTGCTGCTGACCGATCCGGTGGACGAGTTCTGGGTGGCGATGGTCGGCGCCTACGAGGACAAGCCGTTCCATTCGGTGACGCGCGGCGCCGCCGATCTCGGCAAGGTCGCGCCGCTCGATGCGGCGAAGGCCGCCGACAAACCGGCGGCCGACGGCAAGACCGACGCGCTGGTCGCGCTCTTGAAGCTCACCCTCAAGGACGAGGTGAAGGACGTGCGCGCCTCCGAGCGGCTGACCGACTCGCCGGTGTGCCTCATCGCCGACGAGGGCGATCCCGACATCCATCTCGAGCGTCTGCTCAACGCGCACGGGCACGCCGAGCGCCGCACCAAGCGCATCCTCGAGATCAACCCGGGCCACGCGTTGATCCGCGGCCTCGCCGAGACGGTGGCCGCGAACGGCGCGGGGGCGGCGCTCGACGACGCGGCGTACCTCCTCCTCGACCAGGCGCGCATCCTCGAGGGCGAGGCGCTGCCCGATCCGGCCGCGTTCTCGCGCCGGCTCGCCTCCGTGATGGCGAAGGGGTTGAGCGGATAGGGTTCTCGCGCGGTTTCCGCCAAACCGAAATGAATACGCCGTTCGCCCTGAGTGTTCGCGAAGCGAACGTATCGAAGGGCGAACGTCGTTCGTGCTTCGATACGCCGCGCCCCTTCGACAGGCTCAGGCGCGCGGCACTCAGCACGAACGCGTTCCTTTGAACCCGAATATCTTGAAACTGCCCTACGACCCCGGCCCGAACTCGAGCGCGATCGCGCCCCAGATGCGCCCGCCGTCCGCGTCCTGCACCAGGATGGCGCAGCCCTGGCGCCCGTCGGCGCGGAGCCGGTCGAAATCGAGCGAGATGCGCATCGCCTCGCCGGTATAGGTGCCGGCCTTCACGATCCCCCGCACCACGTTGGCGTTGACCAGCGTCACGCCCTTGTTCTCGCCGCGCTCGATCTGGGTCGTGTGCAGCCGGTCGTATGGCATCTGCCACACCGTCGCGCCGCGCGCCTTGGCGAAGCCCGCCGGGATGAGGATGCGCGTCGTCGCGTCGGCGCCGTCGCGCTCGATCCGGATCGCCATGCGCTGGTGGCCGCGCGCCGCCTTGATGCGAGCCTCGACCGTCGCGCGCTCCGAACCGACCGCCTCGGTCGCGCCGTCGATCACCATTTGCGGCGTGTAGATGAAACGCCCGCCGAAGGCGTGCTTGTAGGCCTTCTGGCGCTGCGTCGCCTCGACGCTCGAGAACGGGTCGGACCAGCCGATGTAGTTCCAGTAATCGACGTGCTGGCTGAGCGCGATGACGTCGCCGCGCCGCGACAGCTCGACCAGGAACGCATCGGCCGGCGGGCAGCTCGAGCAGCCCTGAGAGGTGAACAGCTCGACGACCGGCTTGTTCGATCCCGCGGCGGCGGGCGCGGCGAGCCCGAGCGCAACGGCAAGTCCCGCACAAGACAGGGCGGCGGCGAAATTTCGGCGCATGGCTGGCGATTATGGTCGCGATTGCGAACGCGGCCAATCACGTGTCGGTGAGACGACTCACTTCTACGTGAGGATTCCGCGTTTCACCGGCGACGACTGCCCCCTTTGCTTCCCGGTTAAACGAATTATTTACGGCGGACTTTACGCCGCCTTCAGCATATTGCGCAGCACGTACTGCAGGATGCCGCCGTGCCGGTAATACTCGACCTCGTCGAGGGTATCGATCCGGCAGCGTAACTTCAACGATTGCGACGATCCGTCGGCGCGCGCGATGCGGCAGTCGACGTCCATGCGCGGCGTGATGCCCCGGGCGATCCCGATGATGTCGAATATCTCCGACCCGTCGAGAATGAGCGACTTCCGCGTCACGCCCTGAGGGAACTCGAGCGGCAGCACGCCCATGCCGATCAGGTTGGAGCGGTGGATGCGCTCGAAGCTCTCGGCGATCGCCGCGCGCACGCCCAATAGCCGGACGCCCTTCGCCGCCCAGTCGCGGGAGGAACCGGTGCCGTACTCCTTGCCGGCGACGACGACCAGCGGCACGCCTTCGGCCTTGTAGCGCATCGCCGCATCGTAGATCGACATCTGCTCGCCCGACGGCATGTGGCGCGTATAGCCGCCCTCGACGCCCGGCACCATCTCGTTCTTGATGCGCACGTTGGCGAAGGTGCCGCGCATCATCACCTCGTGGTTGCCGCGCCGCGAGCCGTAGGAGTTGAACTCCGCCGGGCGCACCTGGCGCTCGAGCAGGTAAGCCCCGGCCGGGCTGTCCCGCTTGATCGAGCCCGCCGGCGAGATGTGGTCGGTGGTGATGGAATCGCCGAGGATGGCAAGCTCGCGCGCGCCGACGATGTCGGCGATCTCGCCCGGCTCGGGCGTCATGCCGTCGAAGAAGGTCGGGTACTTCACGTAGGTCGAGTTGTCGCGCCAGGCGTAGGTCTGCCCGCCCGGCGGGTTCACCGCCTTCCATTCGGGCGGGCCTTCGAACACGTTGCCATAACGCTTGCGGTACATCGCCGGCGTCACGCTCTTCTTTATCGTCTCCGCGATCTCGCGGTTCGACGGCCA
>DASWLB010000035.1:0-5893 GCA_036396315.1 Alphaproteobacteria bacterium | reverse complement strand
GTGCCGCGCACCGACGTGCAGGTGGACGAGGAGAAGGGCAAGCAGCTCCTCGTCGTGCCCTCGGGCATCAGTCTGCAGGAGCTGGTCAACGGGCTGAACGCGCTCGGCGTCGGACCGCGCGACATGATCACCATCCTCCAGACCATCAAGGCGGCCGGCGCGCTGCAGGCCGAGATCCAGGTGATGTGATGGCCGATCTGCCGACATCGGCGCTGGCGGCGCAGGCGGTCGTTTCCGCCAAGGCGCCCGATCCGAAGGCGCTCAGGACGGCGAACGACGCGAAGCGCGCGGCGGAGGAGTTCGAGGCTCAATTCCTCGCCCAAATGCTCGAGCACATGTTCGCCGACGTGCGCACCGACGGGCCGTTCGGCGGCGGGCAGGCGGAGGAGATCTACCGATCGCTCCTCATGCAGGAATACGGAAAGGTCATCGCCAAGGCGGGCGGCGTCGGGCTCGCCGACACGGTTAGGCGCGAAATCCTTCGCGCCCAGGAGGTCAGGTAGTCATGAGTCTCGACCCCAGAATCGAAGCGATCATCACCGTCGGCTCGCGCCTCGTCGACGTCATGGAACGCGAGATCGCGATCCTGCGCGAGATGCGCCCGGGCGACATCGCGGCGCTGCAGGACGACAAGGCGAAGCTCGTCGCCGCCTACGAGGAGCAGTTGGCCGGCCTCAAGGGCGAGCCCGAACTCGTCGCCGCGCTCGCGCCGCCGATCAAGGACGAGCTTGCGCGCGTCGCCACGCGCCTCAACGCCACCGTCGCCGAGAACGAGCGCGCGCTCGCCGCCGCCCGCGTCGCCAACGAGCGGCTCCTGAAGGCGGTGATCGACGCGCTCGCCGAGGACCGCGACCGCAAGGCGGGATACTCGCGCACGGGACGCCGGGCCGGCGCGGGCCCTGCGCGCCGCGCATCGCCCGTCTCGCTCAGCCTCAATACGACGCTCTAGGACGGAAGCTCCGGGAGCGGACGCGCCATGTCGCTCAACCTCGCCCTCCTCAACGCGCTGTCGGGGCTGCAGGTCAACCAGCGCATCCTCGACCTCACGGCGCAGAACGTCGCCAACGTCAACACCGAGGGCTATTCGCGCAAGATCGCGAACACCGCCTCGGTCATCGTCGGCAACACCGGCGGCGGCGTGACGCTCGCCAGCGTGACGCGCAACGTGAGCGAGTTCCTCTTGCGCGATCTGCGCGCCCAGACCTCGGCGCTCGGAGAGAGCACGGTGCTCGACACGTTCTACGGCCGCATGCAGGACCTGTTCGGCACGCCCGGCTCGGGCGCCTCGCTCGGCGCCCAGGTCGGCCAGCTCGCCGACCTGTTCCAGGCGCTCGCCGTGCTGCCCGAGGACGCCTCGCGGCGCATCCAGGTGGTGAACCAGGCGCAGTTCCTCGCCAACCAGTTCAACGACACCTCGGCCAAGATCCAGGCGCTGCGCCGCGAGGCCGACCTCGACATCGCCAACTCGATCACCTTGATCAACGACAAGCTGGCCGAGATCGCCGAGCTCAACCTCAAGATCCAGCAGAACATCGCGCTCAACCAGCCGGCGTCGGACCTGCAGGACCAGCGCGACCTCGCGCTGAATGCCATTTCCGAGCAGATGGACGTCCGCTATTTCGTGCGCGACGCCGGCGACGTGGTGATCTTCACCGCGAACGGTCGGCCGCTGCTCGACCGCACCCCGAGCACGCTCACCCACGACGCAGTCGGCACGATGAGTCCGTCGGTGAGCTGGGCCGCGGGCACGGTGGGGCCGATCCTGCTCAACGGCACCGACATCACCTCCGAGATCGCCTCGGGCCGCATCGCCGCCCTGATCGAGCTGCGCGACATCACCCTGCCCGACCTGCACGCGCAGTTCGAGGAGATGGCGGGCGCGCTGCACGACACGATCAACGCGCTGCACAACGAAGGCACCTCGTTCAAGGCGATCGCGTCCCTGACCGGGGCCAAGAGCTTCGCCGCGGCCGACACGCCGGTGTGGACAGGCCTGGCGCGCATCGCCGTGACGGATGCGCAAGGGGTTGTGGTCGAGGTGCAGGATTTCGACCTCTCGACCTACGCGACCGTCGGCGACTTCGTCACCGCGGTCGACGGCATGGCCAACGTCACCGCCGCGATCAACGCCAACGGCCAGGTCGTCATCACCGCCGCCGCCGGCAACCAGATCGCGCTCAACGAGATGGACAGCGCGGTGACGGTGGGCAGCCGCACGATGGGCTTTTCCGACTTCCTCGGGTTGAACGACCTGTTCGTCTCGGGCGACGACTACGCGACCTACACGACGGCGCACCAGGCGAGCGATTCGACGCCGCTCGGGCTCGCCGGCACCCTCACCTTCTCCGGCTCGTTCGGCACGACCAACGTCGCCTACCTCGCCGGCAACGATCTCGCCGACGTCGCCGCCGCGATCAACGCCAACGGCGCACTGACCGCCGCCGGCATCACCGCGACGGTCGACACCGAGGGCAGCGGCTTCCGGCTCCGCATCACCGATGCCGGCGGACAGAACTTCTTCGTCACCGACTCGGCCAACCTCGTGTCGACGCTCGGCGTGAAGGCGCGCAGCAACGGCGTGCTCGCCGACATGACGGTGAATTCGGCGATCATCGCCGATCCTGGCCGGCTCGCGACCGCGACCTTGGCGAACGCGCCCGGCCTTGCCGCCGGCCAGGTGGGCGTCACCGCGGGCGACAACACGACGGTCCAGGCGATCGCCAACGCGTTCAACGTGGGCGTCGCGATCGGGGCGACGGGGCTTCTTTCGGGCGGCACCCGCACGATCGCCGATTACGGCGCGGCGATCCTGTCCTTGAACGCGACCCAGGGACAGAACGTGAAGAGCACGCTCGAATGGCGCGACTCGCTGTTCCAGACCCTCAAGAGCAAGGCCGCCTCGATCAGCGCCGTCAACCTCGATGAGGAGATGGCGAACATGGTGCTGCTGCAGAACGCCTACGCCGCCAACGCACGCGTCATCTCCACCACGTCGGAGCTGTTCGACGTGCTGATCAACATCCGCCGGTAGGAGGACGAGCCGTGACCCGCGTGACAAACTACGCGCAGTTCCAGACCTCGATGTTCTACCTGCGGGAGACGCAGCAGCGGATCGATCTCGCCCAGCTGCAGATCGCGAGCGGGATGAAGTCGCGCGACTACATCGCGATGGCGCGCGATTCGAACCGCCTGGTCACGATGGAGACGACGCACGCGCGCGTCACGCAGTTCACCGACAACAACAAGCTGGTGGACCAGCGGATGCAGACCATGGAGACCAACGTCGCGCAGATCTTCGACATCGCGACGAACTTCCGCACCTTGCTCGTGAACGCGCTCAACAACGAGAACGCGCTCGACCTCGCGATGCCGCAAAACGCGCAGAGCTACCTCGACCAGGTCGCGACGCTTCTCAACGTCCAGTACGAAGGGCGCTACCTGTTTTCCGGCAGCCGCACCGACACCCCGCCGGTCGATCTCACGGCGCTGCCGGTCGGCTACGCGATCCCGACCGTGGACGGGGCGTCGGGCGCCTATTATCAGGGCGACCAGTTCCTCTTCTCGGTGCGCGCCGACCTCAACTTCGACGTGGTGTACGGCGAGACCGCCGACAATCCGGCCTTCGAGAAGCTGATCCGCGCGCTCGACCTCGTGAAGAAGTCGCCGCCGAGCGACCGCGCCGCGCTCGAGCATGCTCTCGCGGTGGCGAACCAGGCGCTCGACGAGATCCCCGACGTGCGCACGCGCATCGGCACGGCGCAGCAGACGCTCGAGCAGATCAACAAGCGCCACGACGAGTTCCTGCTCTACACCGAGCAGTCGGTGTCCGACATCCAGAACGTGGATGTGGCGCAGACGATGACCAAGCTCAACGCCGACAGCGTCTCGCTGCAGGCGTCCTACATGTCGATCAACACCCTGTCGCAGCTCAACCTGATGGAATTCCTGCGCTGACCGCAGGCGATCGCGGCGGGCGCACCGCCGAGGAGACGAGGCCATGATTCAGAACAACGCCGCGCGAAGCGCGCCCCAAGCCCCGGACGCCGACGGCGGCCGGATCGCTGTCCAAACCCGGTTCGGCGAGCTCATCGTCGATCCCAGCGCCACCGTGCGCCTGCCGCGCGGGCTGCTCGGCTATTCCGACGTGCACGAGTTCGCCCTCGCCAACCTGCCGGAGGAGCGGTTCGGCCAGTTCAAGCTGCTGCAGAGCCTGGAGCGGCCGGAGCTTTCCTTCATCGTCGTGCCCTACAACCTCGCGGCCGGCCAGATCGCGCGCGAGGACATCGCCGGCGCCTACGAGGCGCTCGGCATCGTGCCCGCGGACGGCGCCGTCCTCCTCGTCGTCTCGGTGCGCAAGGCGGGCGAGGCGGTCAGCATCTCGGTCAATTTGCGCGCGCCGATCCTGATCGACACGGCCAACCGCCGCGCCTGGCAGCACGTGCTGACGAACCCGGCCTACTCCGTCCGCCACGTGCTGTAGCCGAAGCGGCGGGCGCCGTTTAATCAAGGATTAACCCTCATGGTTAACGATGCGCCAACGGTCCGCCACGGGCCCGCGCCGCATCCGGGAAGACGACCATGATCTCCGCCAAGGACCTGTCCGTCGTGATCCTGTGCGGCGGCCTCGGCACGCGGCTCCGCGAGGAGACCGAGTTCAAGCCGAAGCCGATGGTCGAGATCGGCGGCCGCCCGATCCTGTGGCACATCATGAAGCACTACCGCCATTACGGCGCGCGCCACTTCGTGCTGTGCCTCGGCTACAAGGGCGAGGCGATCCGCGACTACTTCCTCAACTATCCGCTGCGCAACGCCGATTTCGAGATCGACCTCGCGACCGGGGCGGTCGAGACTTTGTCCGACCGGTCCGAGGAGGATTGGCGCGTCGTGCTGGCCGAGACCGGGCGCGATTCGCTGACCGGCGCCCGCATGCGCCAGGCGCTGCGCTACGTGAACGGCGATCTGTTCTTCGGCACCTACGGCGACGGCGTGTCCGACATCGACATCGACCGGCTGCTCGCCCACCACGTCGCGGGCGGCAAGCTCGCCACCGTCACCGCCGTGCGCCCGTCCTCGCGTTTCGGCGAGCTGTCGATCTCGGGCGGGCTGGTGCGCCGGTTCCGCGAGAAACCGCAGGTCACCGAGGGCTGGATCAACGGCGGGTTCTTCGTGTTCCACCGCCGCGCGCTCGAGCTGGTGCGCCCGAGCGACAACGTGCCGCTCGAGGAGGCGGTGCTCGAGCAGCTCGCCAACCAGGGCCAGCTCGCCGTCTATCAGCATCACGGGTTCTGGCAGTCGATGGACACGTTCCGCGAGATGCAGCTCCTCAACGACATGTGGGCGAGCGGCCGCTCGCCATGGGCGGTATGGCGGGAATGCAGGCTATCGGCGTGACCGAAGGCTTTTGGACCGGCCGCCGGGTATTCATCACCGGCCACACCGGCTTCATGGGCGGATGGCTGTCCTTCTGGCTCGCGCGCAAGGGCGCGCGGATCGACGGCTATGCGCTGGCGCCGCCGACGCGGCCGTCGTTCTTCGAGGCGGCCGAGCTCGCCGCGAGCGTGACTTCGCGCGAGGCCGACGTGCGCGACCTCGCGACGCTCGCGCGCGCGATGCAGGAGGCGCGGCCCGAGATCGTCTTTCACCTCGCCGCCCAGCCGCTGGTGCGCGCGGCGCATGCCGGCCCGGTCGAGACCTTCGCCGTCAACACGATGGGCACCGTGCACGTGCTCGAGGCGCTGCGCCAAGTGCCCTCGGTCGCCGCCGCGGTGATCGTCACCACCGACAAGGTGTACGACAACCGCGAATGGCCGTGGGGCTACCGCGAGCACGACCGGCTCGGCGCGCACGAACCCTACGGCGGCAGCAAGGCGGCGGCCGAGATCGCCGTCGAATC
>DASWLB010000034.1:0-3422 GCA_036396315.1 Alphaproteobacteria bacterium | reverse complement strand
TCGCGCTGTGGCGGCTGTACGAACGCGGGCTGATCGCCGAGGAGTGGGACAAGGTCAAGCTGCTCGATCTTTCCGTCTTTCCCAACGTGCTGCTGCACAGCAGGGGCCGCCAGATCAAGACGCTCGCCGACATGAAGGGGCTCAAGGTGAGCGCCGAGGGCCGCTATGTCGGGCTGTCCGTCCAGCGCCTCGGCGGCGCGCCCGTCACCATGCCGGTCACCCAGCTGTATCAGTCGATCGACCGCGGTCTGATCGACGTCATCGCCATCGCATGGCCCGCCATCGTCACCTTCAAATTGAACGAGGTGACGAGCTATCACCTAGAGATCCCCCTCGCCAACGACGACGGGTTCGTCGCCATGAACAAGGCGGCCTACGCGGGGCTGCCCGCGAAGGCGCGCGCGGCGATCGACAAGCATTCGGGCGAGGTGTTCGTCAAGCGCATGGTCGGCATCATCGAGGGCATGACCGCGCGCGGGCGCGACATCGTCAAGACGTCGAAGGACCACACGGTCGCCGTGCTCGATCCGGCGGAGGAGGCGCGCTGGCGCCAGGCGCTCGCGCCGGTGACGGCGCAATGGGTCAAGGACACGCCCAACGGCGCCGCCATCCTCGCCGCCTTCCGCGAGGAAGTGCGCAAGGTCCGCACCGGGATGTGAGGCGGCGGCCCCCACCTCACCCCTGCCCTCTCCTCCCCGATGGGGAGGAGAGGGGGAAGGAAAGTCCTTTGACATGGCTGGGAGGGTGCCCATTAATAGGTCTGCGATGGCGTCCGGCCGCCGGGCCTTCCTCGGACCAACCGGGGAAGGAAACCGGCCCGCCGTCGGCGCCGCGACGCGCTGGGAGACCTGACGAGCGGGCTTGACCCCGCCGCGTCCGGCGCTGCGCGCGACGGGGAGGATCGGCCACATGCTCGAGCTGCTCGACCGCATCGATCGGCGCACGCTTCTCTATATGCGCCGGGTCGCGTTGATCGGCGTCACGGGCATCCTTCTCATCGGCGCCGGCACGATCGTCGACGTCCTTTCGCGCTTCCTGTTCAACGCGCCGCTCACGGGCTTCAACGAGATCATCGAGGTCGGCATGGCGGTCGCCATCGCCGCGACCTTCCCGGGCGGCGCTTCGGGCCGAGTCAACATTCGGATGGACCTCTTGGCCGCGCGCATCGGGCCCGTGTCGAAGGCACGGCTCGAATGCGCGAGCGCGATGTTCCTGTTCGTGTTCTACGTGTTCCTCACTTGGCAGCTCGCGCAGCATTCGGCCGACCTGCAGGAGCGCGGCGCCGCCACCGTGTTCCTCGAATGGCGGAAGGCGCCGTTCATGTGGGCCGTGGCGGTGGCGATCGGCGTCTGCGCCTGCGCCCAGTTCATCGTGTTCCTGGTGAGCGTGCGCGACATGCTCGAGACCGCGCGGGAACATGGCGCTTCCGCGCTCGGCGCGGCCTCCGCCCGGGTCGCCGCCGCGCTGACCGACGGAACGTTCTATCTCTGGGCGCTCGGCGTCCTGGTGCTGACCGTCCTCGTCGTTTACGGGCTCGAGCAGGGAATCCTGTCGTTCTCGCGCACCGCGCAGTCCGCACCGCCGACCATCGGCATCGTCTTGTTCTTCGTGATGTGGTTCCTGTCGCTGATGCTCATCCCGATCGGGGTATCGATGGCGTTCGCGGGCGTCGTCGGCGCGGGCCTCCTCATGGGCATCCCGCAGGCGCTCAACGTGCTCGGCACCGAGGCCGCTTCATATCTCACGAACGACCAACTCGCCGTGCTGCCGATGTTCCTGCTGATGGGCAGTTTCGCCTCCGCCGCCGGGCTGTCGCGCGACATCTACGACCTGGCTTTCGCCTTTTTCGGCCATCTTCGCGGCGGACTCGCGCTCGCGACCATCGGCGGGTGCGCGGGATTCGGCGCGCTCACCGGGTCTTCGGTCGCGACCGCGGCGACGATCGGCCAGGCGGCGCTGCCCGAGATGCGGGGCCGCGGCTACTCCGCGGAGCTTGCGACCGGCTCCGTCGCCGCCGGCGGCACGCTCGGCCAGCTCGTGCCGCCCTCCACCGCGCTCGTGCTGTACGCGATCCTCACGGAGGAATCGATCGGCCGGCTGTTCATCGCCGCCGTCATACCCGCGGTGATCGCCGTCATCCTGTACATGGCGACGATCGCGATCGTGGTGCGGGTCTTCCCGAACGCCGCGCCGGTGACCACGGAGCGGGCCCAGATCGCCGAGATGGCGCGGGCCGTCCGCAAGGCGTGGGGCGTGCTTGCGCTGGTCGGGCTCGTGCTCGGCGGAATCTACGGCGGCGTGTTCACCGTGAACGAGGCCGCCTCGGTCGGCGCCGTCGGCGCCTTCCTGTTCGCGCTGTTCCGCGGCAAGCTCGGGGGCGGCAACGCCTGGCGGGTGATGGGCGAGGTCACCCGCACGACGGCGATGATCTACAACCTGATCTTCGGCGCCGTCACCTTCTCGTTCTTCATCGGCATCTCCGGGCTGCCCGATTTCCTGACGACGACGATCAACGCGATGGAGCTTTCGCCGTTGGGCGTGATTTGCGTGCTGCTGATCATCTTCCTCGCGCTCGGCACGGTGATGGATTCCTTTCCCGTCATGGTCATCACGATCCCGATCGTGACGCCGATGATCACCCATATCGGCTATGACCTCGTGTGGTGGGGCATCATCAACGTGTGCGTGGTGGAGACCGGCGCGATCACGCCGCCCTTCGGCATCAACATCTTCATCCTGAAGGGCATTCAAGGCGGCGACGTGCCGATGGGGACGGTCTACCGCGGCGTTCTGCCGTTCTGCATCGCCGACATGATAAAGCTCGCGCTTCTCGTGCTCTTCCCGGTGCTCGCGCTGTGGCTGCCGTCCACGATGTTCACGTAGCGACCGGATCGCATGACCTGAGTCATAGAGTAGCCCCGCCATGACGACACGCCAGAGCCGGCTGCCCGATGCGGGATCCGACCGCGCCGGCGCGAGGCCCCCCGCCCTTCTCGCCCTCCTCGACCGCATCGATCAGCGCACCATCGACCTCACGCGCCGCGTCGCGCTGATCGGCGTCACCGGCATCCTGTTCATCGCGTTCGGCACGATCTTCGACGTGTCGTCGCGCTTCCTGTTCAACAAGCCGCTCACCGGCTTCAACGAGGTCATCGAGGTCGGCATGGCGGTGGCGATCGCCGCCACCTTCCCCGCGGGCGCCGCGCTCCGCGTCAACCTGATCATGGACCTGCTCAGCGAGCGGCTTCGCCCGCTGACCAAGTTGCGCCTCGAGGTCCTGGGCGCGACGGTTCTCCTGGTCTTCTACGTCTTCCTCACCTGGCAGATGGGCGAGCACGCGAGCGATCTGCAGGAGCGCGGCGCCGCGACCGTGTTCCTCGAGTGGAAGAAGTCGCCGTTCATGTGGGCGGTGACGGCGATGC
>DASWLB010000033.1:0-2890 GCA_036396315.1 Alphaproteobacteria bacterium | reverse complement strand
CGCGGCGGTCGCCTCGTCACCGGTCAACCCCAGCGTGCTGACGCGCGAGGATCTCGCGCGGTATCGCGCCATCAAGCGCGCGGCGGTGTGCGGACCGTACCGGGTCTGGCGCGTGTGCGGGCCGCCGCCGCCGTCTTCGGGTGGCATCTCGACGCTCCAGATCCTCGCGCTGTTGGAGCCGTTCCCGATGGCCGATATCGAGCCGGGCTCCGCCGCCGCCGTGCATCTCGTGTCGGAGGCGAGCCGGCTCGCCTACGCCGACCGCGCCGTGCACCTCGCCGATCCGGCCTTCGTATCGGTGCCGTCGGACGGGCTGCTCGATCGCGCCTATCTCACCCAACGCGCCCGCCTCATCTCGCGCGAGCGCACGATGGGCCGCGCGGAAGCGGGCCTGCCGCGGGCGGGCGACGGCGACCGACTCGCGCCGGGCGAACAGCCGGTCGTTCCGTCCACCAGCCACATGAGCATCGTCGATGCCGAAGGCAACGCCGTCTCGCTTACCTCGAGCATCCAGACCGCGTTCGGCTCGCACCTCATGGTGCGCGGCTTCCTGCTCAACAACCAGCTCACCGACTTCGCGTTCCGGCCCGAGGTGGACGACCGCGCCGTGGCCAACCGGCCGGAGCCCGGCAAGCGGCCGCTGTCGTCGATGGCGCCGATCCTGGTGTTCGACCGCAATGGGCGGCTCGCCTTCGTCGTCGGCTCGCCTGGCGGCACCTACATCATCGCCTATGTCGCCCAGGCGCTGATAGCGGCGCTCGACTGGAACCTGCGCGCGCACCAGGTCGTGTCGCTGCCCCACCACGTCAACCGCAACGGCGCGACCGAGCTCGAGGAGGGCACCGCGCTCGCCGAGCTCAAGCCCGCGCTCGAGGCGCTTGGCCACCGGGTGGAGCTGCGCGCGCTCGCGAGCGGCCTCAACGCAATCCGCGTCACGCCGCGCGGCTACGACGGCGCGGCCGATCCGCGGCGCGAAGGCGTCGCGCTGGGCGACTGATGGTTGACACCCTTGCCCGTCCCGATGCCGCGCTCGCCACCGTGCGTCTCGTTCCCGGCCACGGCAAGCGCGTGCGCGCGGGCCACCCCTGGGTGTTCTCGAACGAGGTCGCGATGGATGCGGCGGCGAAGGCGATCGCGCCCGGCGCCGCGGTCCGGCTCGTCGATGCGAACGGCGGCTTCGTCGCCGTGTGCGCCTTCAACCCGCACTCCCTGATCGCCGCGCGCGTGCTCGCGCGCGAGGACGGCACGGCGATCGACCGGGCGTTCCTCGTCCGGCGCCTCGAACGCGCGCTCGCGCTGCGCGAGCGGCTGTACCGCGAGCCGTTCTACCGGCTGGTCCATGCCGAGGCCGACGGGCTGCCCGGCCTGGTCGTCGACCGGTTCGGGCGCACCGCCGTCGTCGAGGCGAACAGCGCCGGCATGGAACGGCTCACCGCGGAGCTGATCGCCGCGCTCCAATCCGTCATCGACGCGCGCATCGTGGTGCTGCGCAACGACAATGCCGTCCGCCGCCTCGAAGGGTTGCCGCTCGAGACGCGCATCGCGTTGGGCGCGCTCGAGGGTCCGATCGCGCTCACCGAGAACGGCGCGCGGTTTTTCGCCGATCCCATCGCCGGCCAGAAGACCGGATGGTTCTACGACCAGCGCGAGAACCGCGCGCGGGTGGCGTCGCTCGCCTCCGGCGGGCGGGTGCTCGATCTCTACGCTTACGCCGGCGGGTTCGGCGTTCTCGCCGCCGTGCAGGGCGCGGCCGAGATCGTGTGCGTCGACCGCTCGCAACCGGCGCTCGACCTCGCCGCGCGCGCCGCCGCGGCGAACAACGTGGCGGAGCGCTGCACCTTCCGGCGCGGCGAGGCGTTCGAGACGCTCGAGAATCTCGCGAACCGCGGCGAGACGTTCGACGTGGTGATCGCCGACCCGCCCGCTTTCGTGCGCACCAAGAAGGACCTCGGTGCCGGGCTCCGCGGCTATCGCAAGCTGATGCGGCTCGCCGCCGGCCGCGTCGCGCCGGGCGGCTTCCTGTTCGCGGCATCGTGTTCGTTCCATGTCACGCCGGAGGCGTTCGCCGACGCGCTCGCGCGCGCGCTTGGCGATGCCGGGCGCGAGGGGCGCGTGATCGCGACGGGCGGCGCCGGGCCCGACCACCCGGCGCATCCGCATCTGCCGGAAACGGCCTACCTCAAAACCGCCCTCGTCGCGCTCGACTAGCTGCTGCCGCGCGGTGCTAAGATGGCGCAAAGTTGTGCGGGAGGCGCCGATGCCCAACCCCATCCGCGTGCGCGGGCTCGACCACGTCGTGTTGCGCGTCGCCGACATGGAGCGTGCGGTCAGGTTCTATTGCGACGTGCTCGGGCTCTCGGTCGAATACCGAAACGAGCCGCTTGGGCTTGTCCACATCCGGGCCGGTTCGGCCCAGATCGACCTCGTCGACCTCGCGGGCAAGCTCGGCCGCCAGGGCGGACGGCCGCCCGCGGCCGAGGGGCGCAACGTCGACCATTTCTGCGTGCGCATCGAGGAGTTCGATACCGACGCGCTCACCGCGCATCTCGCGCGCCACGGCGTCAAGATCGGCGAGGCGGGCAACCGGTTCGGCGCCGACGGCACCGGCCCGTCGCTCTACATCGCCGATCCCGACGGCAACACTGTCGAGCTCAAGGGCCCGCCGACGCACCCGGGTCCGGCTGCCCCACAGTGAGGAAATCTTCGTTCGTCAGTCGAGAGGGAGAATTTTGATGCTCAAGATCATCGGCCGTACGAGCTCGGCCAACGTGCAGAAAGTGCTGTGGCTGTGCGAGGAGATGGGGCTCACTTACGAGCGCGAGGACGCGGGGCTCCATTTCGGCCGGACGCGCGATCCCGACTACGTCGAGATGAACCCCAACTCGCTCGT
>DASWLB010000032.1:0-2410 GCA_036396315.1 Alphaproteobacteria bacterium | reverse complement strand
TTGCCCATGCGGACGCGCCTTCCCCCCGCGGTTCCGCGACGGCGGCCTCAGTGCGCCGACTGGCCGGAGGACTTGGCGAACGCCGCCTTCTGATCGGGCGAGGCTTCCTTCTGGTGCTTGTCGCGCCACTCGGCGTAGGGCATGCCGTACACGATCTCGCGCGCCTGCTCGTAGTCGAGGGCCAGCCCGCGCTCCTCGGCGGCCGCCCGGTACCACTTGGACAGGCAGTTGCGGCAGAACCCGGCCAAGTTCATCAGGTCGATGTTCTGCACGTCGGTGCGGGTCCGCAAATGCTCGACGAGCGCGCGGAACGCCGCCGCTTCGAGCTCGGTGCGGGTCTTGTCGTCCAGCTTGTTCGAGTCCATGGCCAGGGTCTCCGGAGGGTGAGGGCCGTTGCCCCATAATTTGGGCCCGAACCGCGCCGAAGCAAACCCCCCACGCGCCGCCCGCCCTGGCGCCGACTCGCGCCCTCGCCTATAAGGCGGCCCATGCGCAGGCTTCGTTCCGCGAAGATCGTCGCGACGCTCGGGCCGGCGAGCGCCGATCCGGCGACGATCCGGGCGCTGTTCGAGGCCGGCGCGGACGTGTTCCGCCTCAATCTGAGCCACGGCGCGCGGGACGGGCACCGCGCCGTCATCGCGGCGATCCGCGCGCTCGAGCGCGAGGTCGCACGCCCGATCGGCATCCTCACCGACCTGCAGGGCCCGAAGCTCCGCGTCGGCAAGATCAAGGACGGCGCGGTCGAGCTGAAGCCGGGCGCGCGCTACCGGCTCGACCTCGAGACCGCGCCGGGCGACGGCTCGCGCGCGCCGCTGCCGCACCCGGAAGTGTTCGCCGCGCTCCGCAAGGACCACGAGATCCTGATCGACGACGGGCGCATCCGCCTCCGCGTGACGTCGCACGGCCACGACCACGCCAATCTGCGCGTCGTCGTGGGCGGCCGGCTCAGCGACAACAAGGGCGTCAACGTGCCGGGCGCGGTGCTCGCGCTGTCGCCCTTGACCGCCAAGGACCGCGCCGACCTCCGCTTCGCGCTCGATGCCGGCGCCGATTTCGTCGGGCTCTCCTTCGTGCAGCGGCCCGAGGACGTGGCCGAGGCGCGCCGCCTGATCGCCGGGCGCGCCGGGGTCGTGTCGAAGATCGAGAAGCCGGCGGCGCTCGACCGGCTGGGCGAGATCGTCGGTCTGTCGGACGCGGTGATGGTGGCGCGCGGCGACCTCGGGGTGGAGCTGCCGCCCGAGGACGTGCCCGCCGCGCAGAAGCGCATCGTGCGCCATTGCCGCGAGGCGGGGCGGCCGGTGATCGTCGCGACCCAGATGCTCGAATCGATGATCGCCGCGCCGCAGCCGACGCGCGCCGAGGCCTCCGACGTCGCGACCGCGGTCTATGACGGGGCCGACGCGGTGATGCTGTCGGGCGAGACGGCGACCGGCAAGTATCCCAAGGAAGCGGTCGCGATGATGAACCGCATCATCGAGCGGTCGGAGCGCGATCCGCTCTATCGCGGCCTGATGGACGCCGTGCACGGCGAGCCGGAGAAGACCGACGCCGACGCGATCACCGCCGCCGCCCGCCAGGTGGCGCAAACCATCTCGGCGGCGGCGATCGTCACCTACACCACTTCGGGCTCGACCACCTTGCGGGCCGCGCGCTTGCGCCCGAGCGTGCCGATCCTGTCCCTGACCGAAAATCCGGCGACGGCGCGACGGCTGGCGCTCGCCTGGGGCGTCCACGGCGTCGTCAGCGAGGACGTGAAGGATTTCGCCGACATGGTGGACAAGGCGGCCGCCCGTGCGCTGGCCGAGGGGTTCGCCCAGAAGGGCGACCGGCTGGTCATTACCGCCGGCGTGCCGTTCGGCACGCCCGGCGCGACCAACGTGCTCCGCATCGCCTGGGTGGGGAATTAGGCCGCTCGGCACACACCGCGGTTTCCCACCTCACCCCAACCCTCTCCTCCCACTTTGGGAGGAGAGGGTTGGGGTGAGGTGGACACGCACCGCCAAGCGTCTCAAGTCCGTCTCCCCTTGACCCGGTCCTCGAGCTCGCGGATGCGCTCGGCGGCGCCGGGGAGGTACGGATCGACCGCGAGCGCGCGGCGGAACGCCTCAAGCGCCGCCTCGTCGCGTCCGAGCGCCAGGCTGACCAGGCCGAGGCCGGACAGCGCGCCGAAATGCCGCGGCTCGAGCGCGAGCGTCCGCTCGATGTCGGCGATCGAGCCGCGGTGCTCGCCCCTGAGGTAGCGGACGGTCGCCCGCTTGTTCCAGGCCTCGGCGAAATTGGGCGCCTTCCCGACCATGGCGTCGAACACCGCGAGCGCCCGGTCGAGGTCGCGGAACGTCATGGCGTTGACGCCTTCTGCCATCATCCGGTCGATCGTCTCGTCGCCGGAGACGTGCCAGATCGTCCAGAT
>DASWLB010000031.1:0-17769 GCA_036396315.1 Alphaproteobacteria bacterium | reverse complement strand
GTCGGATTCGTCTGGAAGGAGCGGGCCCTGTCGGAAACCGCCAAGGTCGGCATCCTGGGCAAGAACGCGGCGCGGCTGTTGAAGATCGGCTGAGGCGCGGGCGGCGCTCCCGCAAAAAGGGCCGCGCATGCGGCCCTTTCCGTCGGTCCCGGGCGAACGGGCTAGTAGCCCTCGCGCTCCATGCGCTTGCGCTCCATCTTGCGCGCCCGGCGGATCGCTTCCGCCTTCTCGCGTGCGCGGCGCTCGGACGGCTTTTCGTACGAGCGGCGCATCTTCATTTCGCGGAAAATGCCCTCGCGCTGCATCTTCTTCTTGAGCGCGCGGAGGGCCTGATCGACATCGTTGTCGCGGACGTGAACTTGCACGGGGTGGCGCTTCCATCTCCTGTCGGGACGATCCCCGCCAATCCGCAGGGGCCCTGCTCTTAGCACAGCGGGCGGGCCATGGGAAGGTCGCGGGGCGCCTTGTCACGCCCTCTTGACGCGATCCGGCGATCCTCGATTGAGCCGGGCCGGACCTGAACTTATATTGCCTTTGAAGGACTTACGCCGACACGGAAGGACGAGGCGCCATGGCGCTCCTCAAGATCGCCCGCATGGGCCACCCGGTACTGGTGCATCGCGCCGAGGAAGTGGCCGATCCGACCGCCCGCGAGGTGCGCCGGCTGGTCGCGGACATGGTCGAGACCATGGAGGATGCGGACGGCGTCGGGCTCGCCGCGCCGCAGGTCTACATCGGCAAGCGCATCATAATCTTCAAGGCGCCCGCCGCGCGCGAGCCGGGCGAAGATCCGCGCGGCGTCGCCCCGCTCACCGCGCTGGTCAATCCGGTGATCGAGCCGCTGACCCATGAGATGGTGCAGGGGCTCGAAGGTTGCCTTTCAATTCCGGGGCTCTCGGGCGTCGTGCCGCGCTGCGCCCATATCCGCTATCGCGGCACGACGCCCAAGGGCGAGACCATCGAACGCGAGGCGATCGGATTCCACGCGCGCGTCGTGCAGCACGAATGCGACCACCTCGACGGCATCCTCTACACGATGCGAATGACCGATCTTCGGCTCCTGTCGTTCACCGACGAGCTGCGCCAACGCATGGCGCGCGAGGCCGAGGCGCGGGGGGAAAGCCAAGTGGAGGAAGACGAGGTGCGGGGCTAGGGTCGATGACGCGCTCTGCCGTTTCCGCCGAGAGCCGCGAGACGCTCCTGCTCGCCGCACTTCGCCATGTCGCGTTCGACGGCTGGACCGCGCGCGCGCTCGAGGCGGGCGCGCGCGATGCGGGCTTCGCTGCGTCCGATGTCGTGCGGGCGTTTCCGGGCGGGGTGGCCGATGCGCTCGTCCTGTTCAGCCTCTGGGCCGACGGGCGCATGCTCGCCGCAGCCGAGCCCGAGCGCCTCGAGGGGATGCGCACGGGCGCGCGCGTCGCCGCGCTCGTGCGTACGCGCCTCGATGCGCTCGCCCCGCACCGCGAGGCGATGCGGCGTGCGCTCGCCTGGTCGGCGCTGCCCGGCCACCAGGCGGTGGCGGCACGCTGCCTCGCCCGCTCGGTCGACGCGATCTGGTACGCGGCGGGCGACCGGTCGGCGGATTTCTCCTACTACACCAAGCGCGCGCTCCTCTCCGCAGTGTACGCGGCGACCGTGCTCGTTTGGATCGATGACCGGTCCGCGGACGCCGCCGACACCTGGTCCTTCCTCGACCGGCGCCTGGCGGAGGTGGGGCGGCTGCAAGGGCTGCGCGCTCGCGCGGAATCGTTCCTCCGCGCCTTTGCGCCGGGGCCGGCGCGGCCCCGGCGCCCTTCGGCCTAGTCCTGCAGCATCCCGACGTTCGTCGCGTCCTGCGGCGTGCGGCCGTTGCCGTCGAGCAGCGGCACCGCCGTCGCGGTAATCAAGAGAAAGATGGCCGCGGCAAGCCATGCCGCGACGACCCGCTTCGCGGTGATCCGGAAGTCGGACGAATCGTAGTCGGTCATGATCTGTCCCTCCTATCCCCGAACGCGCCGCGCCGTGCCGTGAAGGCGGGGGCGCCGCGCGTCGGGCCCAGGAGGAATTTCGCGGATGGGGCCCGCTACCGCTGTGCGAAACCCCACACCGGCGAAAATTTTTTAGACCTCAGGAATCGCTCGGATTTTCGACCAGATCGGCAAGCCGATCGACATCCAACACGACGAGCGCATGCCCTTCGCGCGCGATCAGCCGCGCGCGGGTGAGTTCGCTGATCTCCCGGCTCACCGCCTCGCGGTGGGTGGCAATGCGGCTCGCGATCTCGGCGTGGGTCGGAGCGGGGTCGAGCGTCGCGCGGTTCGCCCCGGTCATGCGTTCGCGGCTGAGCCTGAGCAGTTCCGCATGGATGCGGTTGCGTACCGCGAGGGTCGCGAACTCGTAAACCCGGTCGGACAGCGCGCGAACCAGCCGGGCGAGACGGCGCAAAATGGCGTCGGCGACCGCCGGATGATCGCGCAGCACCTGGCGGAACTCGGCGGGGCCGAGGCTCGCGACCGCGCTATCGGCGAGCGCGATGCAATTGGCCGAGCGCGGCCCCGAATCGATTGCGGCAATCTCGCCGAACATCTCGCCCGGCCCCAGGTCGCGGAAGGTCACGTCGCGACCGTCGGGCGAGAACACGTTGACGCGCACCCGTCCCGACAGGATGAAATACACCTCGCGCGACTCGTCGGCTTGGCCGACGATCTGCTGGCCGGCCGCGAAGCTGCGGTGCTGGCAGCGACGGATCACCGATGCGAGCCCGGTGCGATCGAGATCCCGGAAAATCTCGATGGCGGCGAGGCCGTCGGATCGATGGTCGGAAGGGGCGATCGCCACGCTGGAACGATGGTGCGGGGGAGGCGCGGCTAGGGCGCCGCTTGCGCCTCGCGGAGCCGCGTTATCGTTTGCGCGTCGGCGCGCATGTGCTCGCGGTGTTTCTGTTCCTTGAACACGGCGATGCGTCCCGGCAACCGCGAGCGCTCGTAATCGGGGTACTTCTCCTGCAAGGTCCGCGCGATTGCCCTCCCCTGCGCCGCGAGCCGGGCCTTCTCGTCCGCGCTTGTCGCCTGTTCGGCGAGGCGCAGCTTGGACGATGCGGCGTAGAACAGGCAGTCGGAGAAGCACTGGCCGCCGGCCTCGAGGTGGCCCAGATAGGCCTGCTCGGCCTTGACGTAATCGCCCGCCGTGTAGGCGGCGGCCAGCTTGAAGAACTGTCCGCGCGCGCGGTAGGCCGTGACGCGCTCGCGTTCGATCGCCTGGTCGATGTAGATGAAGGCGTCCTCGGGGTTGCCGGCAAAGGTGAGCATGATCCCGAGTGTCGCGGCGAAGTAAGCATCGCCCGGTTGGACGCTGTACGCCTCTCGCGCGTAACGGACCGCACCCTCCTGGTCGCCCTGCGCAAGCAACGCCGACGCCATTGCATACATCGCCATTGTCGAGCGGCGGTCGAGCTTCAGCGCTTCGGTCGCGCTCGCAAGCGCAACCTTGACCGCACTATCCCGCTCGGCCTGAACCTCCGCGCGAATGAATCCCTGGTTGACGCGTTGGGCCATCGCCAACGCAAGGCCGGCGTGCCCACCCGCGAAATCGGGATCGGACTTGATCACCTCCTTGAACAGCTGCTCGGCGTTGGCGAGGTTGCCCGGGCTCGGCGGAATCATCTTGCGACGGGCCTGCAGGAACAAGTCGTAGGTGAGCGGCAGCTGCGCCACCTGCGGGCGCTGCTGCACGTTCTCGCGCTCGCCCGGCCGGAAGCTCACCGACAACGCGGTGACGATCCTCTCGGCGATGTCGTCCTGCACCGCGAAGATGTCGCCCAGCTCGCGGTCGTAGCGCGCCGCCCACAGCGTTTTCTCGGTCGCCGCATCGACCAGGTAGCTCGTGATCCGCACCTTGGCGTCGGTGCGGCGCACGCTGCCCTGCAGCACGTAGCGTACGCCCAACGCGCGCCCCACCTGGCGCGCCGGCACCGGCTTGCCCTTGAACGACATCGCCGAATCGCGCCCGACCACGAACAGGCCGGAGACCTTGGTCAGGTTGGTCATGATGTCTTCGGTGATGCCGTAGACGAAATATTCCTGCGCCTCGTTCTCGCTCGCATTCAGGAACGGCATGACGACGATCGAGGGCTCCTCGGGAACCGGCTGGGCGGCCTGGGCCCTGAACGCCTCGATCCGCCATCCCGCCGCGACCAGCGTGTCCCAGGCGATCGCCCCGCCGGCGATCACGGCGATCGACACCCCGGCGGCGACGGCGCGGCGCTTCCATCCGCCTGTCGCGGTGTGCGGCACCGCGGCGGCGACGGCGCTGCGGGTTGCCGTGCGGGCGCGGAACGCCGTCACGGGCTCGGGGATGTTCTTGAGGGCGCGCGGGCCCAGCGGCTCGACCTCGATCGCCACCTTGGTGCGGACCTGCTCGTAGGCCGACGCCGAGAACACGATCCCGCCGGGCTCGGCGATCTCCTGCAGCCGCGCGGCGACGTTGACGCCGTCGCCGTACAGGTTGTCGCCCTCGACGATGGTTTCGCCGAGATTGATCCCGATGCGGAACAGCATCGCGCGATCGGCGGCGATGTCTCGGTTTCGTGCCGCGATCTCATTTTGGATCTCGAGGGCGCAGCGCGCCGCCTCGACCGCGCTCGGGAATTCGGCCATCAGGCTGTCGCCGGCCTCGCCGAACCAGCGCCCGTCATGGCGCTCGACCAGCGACCGCACGACGTCGCGCAGCTGCTGTAACCGGCGGATCGCCGATTCGTCGTCGGCCGCGACCAGCCGGCTGTAGCCGACCACGTCGGCCGCGAGCACGGTCGTCAGCTTGCGCTTGCTGGCACCCGACTGCATCTCGACAACCCCTCCGCCGCGCCGCGGCGCCACGGGAACTAGGTATCCAGCTTACGGATATTCTTAGTCCTTTTTGCCCCGCGGTGATAGGGGGTCGAGCGGCGGGCGCGCTCCGGCGGGCCCGTTAAACCGGCAGCTCGGCCACCCGCTCCCACTGCTCGGCGCGGACCCGCGCCAGCGCCTGGGCGACCTTGGGGTCGCCAAGCGCGAGCATGGCGGCGGCGAAGATCGCCGCGTTCACCGCACCGGCGCGCCCGACGGCGAAGGTCGCGACCGGCACGCCGGACGGCATCTGCACGATCGACAACAGCGCATCGAACCCGCCGAACGCCGATCCGCCGCACGGCACGCCGAGCACCGGCAGAGGCGTGAGCGCGGCGATGACACCCGGCAGCGCCGCCGCCATGCCGGCGCCGGCGATGATCGCCGACAGGCCGCGCGCCTGCGCCGTCCGCGCATATTCGGCGAGCAGTTCGGCGTTGCGGTGGGCGGACAGGGCCTTCGCCTCCCACGGAATGCCGAACCCGGTCAGCGTGTCCGCGGCGTGGCGCATCACCTCCCAATCGGTGGCGCTGCCCATCAGGATGCCGATGCGGGGCGATGCCTCGCGCCGGGCGCGGCGCTTCGTGCCGGGGGTCCGGGCGGATCGAGCCATGGGTTGATGCCCCTCCTCGCGACGCCGCCTGTGCGGCGGGCGCGCATGATGCCGAGGGCGCGCCGGGGGCGCAAGGCCGCGGCAAGGGTTCCTTAACCATATTTGGCCTCTATCTGCGGCGAATCCGGACGCCGCGGCGCGAAGCGGCCCGCGACGTGCTAGGATGGGCGCCTCATGAAGATCGAGAACACGAGACCGGGCGGCGGCGCGCAGCCGGTGAAGGCCCGGACCGATTCCGCGGCCGCCCCGGCGCCGAAGCCGGCGCGCGCGATCGCCGACCAGGCGTCGATCCGCGGCATCCCGGCCGGCGAGTTCACGCCCAAGGTGCGCGAGGCGATCCTCACGCTGATGGCGGAGGTGGACGCGCTTCGCAAGGAGATCGAGCGCAACCAGCAGCGCATCGCCTATCTCGAGAAGCTCGCCGACCAGGATGCGCTCGCGCCGGTCGCGAACCGCCGCGCCTTCGTGCGCGAGCTGTCGCGTTTCCTATCCCTCGCCGAACGCTACGGCACGCCGTCGAGCCTCGTCTATGTCGACCTCGACGACCTCAAGGGCATCAACGACACCTACGGCCACGCCGCGGGCGATGCGGCCCTTATCAAGGTATCCGACATCCTGGTCGCCAACGTGCGTCGGTCCGACGTGGTCGGGCGCATGGGCGGCGACGAGTTCGCCATCCTCTTGGCGCACGCCGACGAGGCGACCGCGACCGAAAAGGCGCGCGCCATCCTCGCGTTGATCGAATCGAGCCCGCTTGCGTGGGAGGGACGGCAAATCCCGCTCTCGGCCGCGTTCGGCGTGCACACGTTCCGAGCGGGCGAGAACATGGACCAGGCGCTCGATGCCGCCGACCGCGCCATGTACGCCCGCAAGCGGAAGGGCGCTTCCGCCGAGGAGTAGGTGGGCCTCATCCTTCGAGACGCGGTGCTGCGCACCGCTCCTCAGGATGAGGTGCTTTTTTCTTCCTCATGGTGAGGAGCGAGCGAAGCGAGCGTCTCGAACCATGAGGCGCGACACGCCGGTCACGCGATGATGTCGGGGACGAGCTTGCTTTCTAGGCGGGTGATCTGGTCCTTGAGCGCGAGCTTGCGCTTCTTGAGCCGCTGCACCTGGATCTGGTCGAACGGCGCCGTCTCCGTCAGCCGGGCGATGCTTTCGTCGAGCTCGCGATGCTCGGTGCGCAACTCGGCAAGCTTGCGCCGCAGCGCTGCCTGATCCTCCATGCCGAAGTCCGCCCTGTCCGCCCTCGGGCGATGATAGCAGATCGGGCGGGAGGAATCGAACCGCGCCGTGTTGAAGCGGAGCGCGATTTGCGGGAAAACATGCGTCGATGGCGGCGGTGACGAGTATCGGCATACTCACGAGCGGCGGCGACTGCGCCGGCCTCAACGCGGTTATCCGCGCGGTCGTGCTGCGTGCGGTCGCGACCTACGGCTGGCGCGTCTTCGGCATCCGCCAGGGCACGCACGGGCTCTTGCACCGGCCGGTCGATTGCCAGGAACTTGCGCCGGAGATGTTCGGCGGCACGCTGCTCCGCCAGGGCGGCACCATCCTCGGCACGACGAACTGGGGCGATCCGTTCGCCTACCCGACGCCGGGCGGCGCGCCGCGCGACCGTTCCGACGAGGTGATCGAGGGGTACCGGTCGATCGGGCTCGACGCGCTCATCGTGGTGGGCGGCGACGGCAGCTTCGCCATCCTGCGGCGCCTTGCGCAGAAGGGCGCGATCCCGATCGTCGGCATCCCCAAGACCATCGACAACGATGTCGGGCTCACCGAGAACTCGATCGGCTATTCGACCGCGGTCGACGTCGCGACCGAGGCGCTCGACCGGCTGCAGCCGACGGCGGCCAGCCACAATCGCGTCATGGTGCTCGAGGTCATGGGGCGCGACGCCGGCCACATCGCGATCGCGGCCGGCATCTCGGGCGGGGCCGACGTTATCCTGGTGCCGGAGATCCCCTACACGATGGCGGGCGTCGCCGCGAAGATCGGCAGCGTCCGCCAATCCGGGCGCAACTTCGCGCTCGTCGTCGTCGCCGAGGCGGTCAAGGCCGAGGACGGCGCGCCCGTCACCATCACCGACGCGGGCGGCACGCGGTTCGGCGGCATCGGCCACTATCTCGGAAGGCGCATCGCCGAGGAAACCGACGCCGAGACCCGCGTCACCGTGCTCGGCCACGTCCAGCGCGGCGGCACGCCGTCGCAGCGCGACCGGCTGTTCGCCTCGGCGTTCGGCGTGCACGCGGTGGATCTGATCGCGGAAGGGCGGTTCGATCGCATGGTGGCGTGGTCGAACCGGCGCTGCATCGACGTGCCGCTCGCCGACGCGATCGCGAGCTATCATGCGGTCGATCCCAACGGCGCGCTCGCCAACACCGCGCGCGGGCTCGGCATCTATCTCGGCGAATTGGCGTAACGGAGGCGTTCATGGCGACGACGACAGAGTTTCCCGCCCACCCGTTCTGGGACTTCGCGCTGCCGGTGTACCAGACCAAGGGAGTGGGAGACGCCTGCATCGCGCTGCAGGACCGTTACGCGATCGACGTCAACTGCGTGCTGTACTGTTGCTTCGTTGGTGCGAGCGGGCGTGGCGCGCTCGATGCGCCGTCGATCGAGCGGCTAATCGCCGTCTCGGGCCCGTGGAACCGCGAGGTGGTGCAGGCGCTGCGCGCGGTGCGCCGGCGCATGCGCGGCGGGGTCGAGCCGGTGGACAAGGCGCTGAGCGATTCGCTGCGCCAGCGGCTGCTTGCCGTCGAGATCGACTGCGAGCGCTGCGAGATGATCACCATCGGCCACGCGCTCGACCGCCCCGCCCGTGCGGGCGTTTCGGCCGAGGACCGGGCGAAGCAGGCGGCGGCCAATATCGGCGCCTATTTCGCGCGGCTCGGGGTCAAGCCGACCGCCGAGGATTGCCGCTCGGTCGCGGTCATCGTCGGGGCGGCGCTCACCGAGGTGCCGGAGGCGCGGATGGGGGCGATCTGCGGCGAGCTTCAGGCCGCGTGAGCCCGTCCGACTCGGCGCCTGCGGCGGTAACCGCGCACCAACCGGCGACGATCCGCCGCATCGGCCCTATGCGGTTGAACAGAAAAGATTTTCTGGCGGCGCCGCGGTGCGTGCGGCAGCAGCCTTGGCAAGACTCCGGCGGAGGCATAGATTCGGGCAGTCGTCACCGTCGACCCCGGTAACCGATGGAGGCTCCTGAATGGCCATGGACGATCACGTCGTTACACTGAAGTCCAAGCACGCCGAACTCGAAAACATGCTGGCGCGGGAAAATACCCGGCCCCACCCCGACCAATCCGTCGTCGCCGACCTCAAGAAGCAGAAGCTGCGCATCAAGGACGAGCTCGCGAGGCTCGGCCGGGTCTGACCGAGGTTTCGACCCGCCCGCGGGCGGGACCGCACGGCGCGGGCTTTGCAAGCCTTCGCGCTTTGGGACAGAGTTGCGCCGATGGCGCCCGCGAAGAGGCGCCGAGCGGGAGGCGCAGCCCTTATGACAAGCCGACATGACGAGGCGCATCGGCGCTCGCTCGCCGACCCCGAGGGGTTCTGGGCCGAGGCCGCCGCGGATGTCCATTGGTTCCGGCGCTGGGACGCGGTGCTCGACCGCGCGAACCCGCCCTTCTACCGCTGGTTCAGGGGCGGGCTCGTCAACAGCTGCTACAACGCGCTCGACCGCCACGTCGCGGCAGGACGCGGCGACGATCCGGCGCTGATCTACGACAGTCCGGTCACCGGCACGGTGCGGCGCTACAGCTTCCGCGAGATGCAGGACCTCGCGGCGCGCTTCGCGGGCGCGCTCGCCGCCCTCGGGGTCGCGAAGGGCGACCGTGTCGTCATCTACATGCCGATGGTGCCCGAAGCGGTGGTGGCGATGCTCGGCTGCGCCCGCATCGGCGCCATCCATTCCGTGGTGTTCGGCGGGTTCGCCGCCAACGAGCTCGCCGTGCGGATCGACGACGCGAGCCCCAAAATCGTGGTGTGCGGTTCGTGCGGCATCGAGCCCGGGCGCATCGTCGCCTACAAGCCGCTGCTCGACCGCGCGATCGAGATGGCGCGCCATAAGCCCGAGCGCGTGATCGTCGCGCAACGCCCGATGGCGCGCGCTGAGCTGATCGCCGGCCGCGACCTCGACTGGGACGCGCTCATGGCCGCGGCGCGGCCCGCCGATTGCGTGCCGGTCGCCGCGACCGATCCGCTCTACATCCTCTACACCTCGGGCACGACCGGAATGCCCAAGGGCGTCGTGCGCGACAATGGCGGGCACCTGGTCGCGCTCACGTGGTCGATGAAGAACATCTACGGCATGGCGCCGGGCGAGGTGTTCTGGGCCGCCTCCGACATCGGATGGGTGGTCGGCCACTCCTACATCGTGTACGCGCCGCTGTTCAACGGCAACACGACGGTCTTGTACGAGGGCAAGCCGGTCGGGACGCCCGACGCCGGCGCATTCTGGCGCGTCATCGCCGAGCACGGCATCGCCGCGATGTTCACCGCGCCGACCGCGTTCCGCGCGATCCGGCGCGAGGATCCGAAGGGCGAGCACATCGGGCGCTACGATCTTTCGCGCTTCCGCGCCCAGTTCCTCGCCGGCGAGCGCGCCGATCCCGACACGCTCAAATGGGCGGAGGAGCAGCTCGGTAGGCCGGTGATCGACCATTGGTGGCAGACCGAGACCGGCTGGGCGATCTGCGCCAACTGCCTCGGGCTCGGGCAGCTTCCGGTGAAGCACGGCTCGGCGACCAAGCCGGTGCCGGGCTACGATGTGCGCGTCTTGGGCGAGGACGGACGGGAACGGCGCGCGGGCGAGACCGGCGCGCTCGCCGTCCGCCTGCCACTGCCGCCGGGCACGTTGCCGACCTTGTGGAACGCCGACGGCCGGTATCGCGAATCGTATCTCGCCGAGTTCCCCGGCTATTACAAGACCGCCGACGGCGGCTACATCGACGAGGACGGCTACGTGTTCGTCATGGGCCGCACCGACGACGTGATCAACGTCGCCGGCCACAGGCTGTCGACCGGCGCGATGGAGGAGGTGCTCGCCGCCCACCCGGACGTCGCCGAATGCGCCGTGGTCGGCGTCGACGACGCGATCAAGGGGCAGGTCCCGGTCGGGTTCCTCGTGCTCAAGGCGGGCACGGCGCGGGCCAACGACGCGATCGTCGCCGAAGTGGTCGGCATGGTGCGCGACCGCATCGGGCCGGTCGCCTCGTTCCGCAGCGGAACGGTCGTGCCGCGCCTGCCCAAGACGCGTTCGGGCAAGATCCTGCGCGGCACCATGCAGAAGATCGCGAACGGCGAGGACTACCGGCCGCCGGCGACGATCGACGATCCGGCGATCCTCACCGAGATCGCCGACGCGTTGCGCGCGATCGGGTACGCGCGGGGTGCAGCGCCGGCGAAAGAAAGCTGAACCTCTCCTCCTCAATGGGGAGGAGAGGGTGAACGCTGAAACGCTCAGCCGCCGCTGCCGCCCGAGCCGCCGCCGAACGGGCGCCCGTCGGGTTCGCCGGATTCGACCGGCTCGGGCACCTCGTGCTCTTCGGGCGGGACGTCCGAAGCCGGGGTTTCGTAGGTCTCCACCGCGACGTCCGTGGCCGGTTCGGCCTCGGGTGCGGCCTCCTCCGGCGCGGGTGCGCGCTCGGCCGCCGCCTCGCGCTCGCGCCGCGCCGCCGCGCGCTCGGCCTGATTCGCGACGCGGGCCGCGGCCCGGTTCGCCTTGTCGATCGCCGACTGCAGCTCTTCCCGCGTGCACAGCCCCAGCGCAACCGGGTCCTGCGGCTTGATGTTGGTGATGTTCCAGTGCGTGCGCTCGCGGATCGCCTTGATCGTCGGCTTGGTGGTCCCGACCAGGCGGGCGACTTGGCCATCGGTCAGGTTCGGGAAGTTGCGGAGCAGCCAGGCGATTCCGTCCGGCCGGTCCTGGCGGCGCGCGACCGGGGTGTAGCGCGGGCCCTTGGCGCGGGTGACGAGCGGCACCTCGGTCGATTCCATGCGCAGCCGCGAGTCGGGGTCGGCCTCGCAGCGCCGAATCTCCTCGATGGTGAGCTGGCCGTTCGCGACCGGATCGAACCCCACCATGTGCAGCGCCACCTCGCCATCGGCGATGCTTTGGATCTCCAACGGGTGCAGGCCGCAGAAATCGGCGATCTGGTCGAAGGAGAGCGTGGTGTTGTCGATCAGCCACACGGCGGACGCCTTGGGCATCAGCGGACGAAGCATCAAACCTCCTTGGGCGCCGGCGCATGGCTTGGCGCGTCGTCTGAACATAGCTGCGGGGCCGGCCGATTTGAAGGCCGGAGCAGGAACTTAGACGGTCAAAACGATTTTGCCGATGTGGCCGCTCGATTCCATCAACGCGTGCGCGTCCCCCGCGCGTGCGAGCGGAAAGGTCGCATGAATCAGTGGCTTGACCTTGCCCGCCGCGATCAGCGGCCAGACCTTCTCCCGGACGCCGCGGGCGATCGCGCCCTTCTCGGCGACCGTGCGGGCGCGCAAGGTGGAGCCCGTGATGGTGAGACGCTTGCCCATCAGCTTGACGAGCGACAGCTCGGCGCGCGAACCGGTCATCACCGCGATCTCGATCAGCCGGCCTTCGGGCGCGAGCACGTCGAGGTTCTTCGCGAAATAGTCCGCGCCGACCATGTCGAGCACGACGTCGACGCCGTGCCCGCCGGTCGATGCGCGCACCACCTCGAGGAAGTCCTCCTCGCGGTAGTTGATCGCGCGCTCCGCGCCGAGCTTCTCGCACGCCGCGCATTTCTCCTTCGATCCCGCGGTCGCGAACACGCGCGCGCCGAGCGCGCGGGCGATCTGGATCGCCGTCGTGCCGATGCCGCTCGACCCGCCGTGGACCAGCACGCTCTCGCCGGCGGCAAGGCGGCCGCGCGTGAACAAATTGTCCCACACGGTGAACACGGTCTCGGGCAGCGCGGCCGCCTCGGTCATGCCGAGCCCGCGCGGCAGGGGCAGGCATTGCGGCACGGGCGCCAGGCAATATTCGGCGTAGCCGCCGCCTGCGACCAGCGCGCACACCGTGTCGCCCACCTTCCAGCCGTCCGCATCCGCGCCGAGCGCCGCCACGGTGCCGGCGATCTCGAGGCCCGGGATGTCGGTGATGCCGGCGGGCGGGGGGTAGCTGCCCTTGCGCTGCATCACGTCGGGCCGGTTGACGCCGGCCGCCGCGACCCGCACTAGCGCCTCGCCCGCGCCGGGCCTCGGCACCGGTCGGCGCGCGGCGCGCAACGCCTCGGGCCCGCCCGGGGTGGCGATCTCGATCGCGGTCATCGTCTCGGGCAGGTTCCCGTTCATGGCTCGGCGGGTTCGGAGAGGACGGAGAAGCGTCTTGCAGGTCTACTGGCTAGGCTCCACACTGACAAGCGCGATCGCCGGAGGCGCCGATCATGGCCATGGAAGACGAGGATCTGCAGCCGCGCACCAAGAAGCCGGCGCCGAAAAACCTGGATCCGATGTCGATCGGCGAGCTCGAATCCTACATCGGCGAGCTCGAGGGCGAGATCTTGCGCGCCCGCGCCGAGATCGAGCGCAAGCGCAAGGTGCGCGGCGGCGCCGAGGCGCTGTTTCGGAAATAGCGGCGGAAATTCAATAGGTTGGTTGGCGCTTCGAACCCCATTGCCGGGCATTCGAAAGATTTTTTTCGAAATGTCTCGAAAGATGGCTTCGTTAACCACCTGTTAACGGTTGGCTCCTATTTTGATCCTCGACAGTTCGTTCTCCGAATTGTCATTGGATCCTCATCCAATCCTTTTGACGCCTCCCTGTTGAACTCGAGCCGCCCTCCCGGGCGGCTCTTTTTTCGTGCACACGGCCGTACGGCGCGGAAAGCGCCGGTCTGCTACGCTCGATTGCGGTGACGGCAGGCTACTTGGACAGCCCGAACTTTTCGAAGCGCTTGTTGAACTTGGCGACCTGGCCGCCGGAATCGACCAGCCGGTGCTGGCCGGTCCAGGCCGGGTGCGACTTCGAATCGATGTCGAGACGCAGCGTGTCGCCCGGCTTGCCCCAGGTCGAGCGGGTCTTGTAGCTCGAGCCGTCGGTCATCACCACGGTGATCTCGTGGTAGTCGGGATGGGTGTCCTTCTTCATCGCTCGTCTCCGGGAAGGCGCGGCCGGTATATAGCCGTGGGGCCTAGCCGAGGCAAGGCCCGCTTGCTAGAGCTTGGGCGATCAGGAGGAGGGCGCGGTGGCGCGGCGGCCGGACGGCACGACAGGAACGGCGGGCGAAGATCGCCCGCGCGCGAGCTTCGCCGAGCTGCGCCGCATCTTGCCTTGGCTCAAGCCCTACCGGTTGCAGGTCGCCGGCGCCGCGGTCGCCCTCGTGATCGCGGCCTCCGCCGTCCTGGTCATCGGAGTGGGCTTGCGCATCCTGATCGACGACGGGTTCCGCTCGGGCGATGCGGCGCTGCTCGACCGCGCGCTGATCGGGCTCCTGGCCGTAGTCGCCGTGCTGGCGGGGGCGACCTACGCGCGGTTCTTTCTCGTGTCCTGGATCGGCGAGCGGGTTGTCGCCGACCTTCGCCGCGCCGTCTACGCCCACGTGCTCGGCCTCTCGCCCGGCTTCTTCGAGGTGACGCGCACCGGCGAAATCCTGTCCCGTCTTGGCACCGACACGACGCTCTTGCAGCAGGTGATCGGCTCGTCGGTCTCGATGGCGCTGCGCAACACGCTGATGTTCCTCGGCGGCGCGGTGATGCTCGCGGTCACCAGCCCGCGCTTGACCGCGCTCGTCTTCCTGGTCGTGCCGGCGGTCGTCGTGCCCATCGTGGTGTTCGGGCGGCGGGTGCGCCGCCTGTCGCGCGAGAGCCAGGACCGCATCGCCGAGATCGCCGGCCACGCCGAGGAATCGCTCAACGCGGTGCGCACCGTGCAGGCGTTCGGGCACGAAACGCTCGACCTCGCGCGCTACGGCGCACGCATCGACCGCTCGCTCGGCGTCGCGTTCCGCCGCATCCGGGCGCGCGCCCTCCTAACCGCCACCGTCATGCTGCTGGTGTTCGGCGCGGTGGGCATGATCCTCTGGCTCGGCGGGCAGGACGTCGTCGCCGGGCGCATTACCGCGGGTGAGCTGTCGGCCTTCGTGTTCTACGCCGTGGTCGTCGCCGGCGCGGTCGGCGCCATTTCCGAGGTGTTGGGCGATCTTCAGCGCGCCGCGGGGGCGAGCGAGCGGCTGCTCGACCTCCTCGAGACCAAGCCCGATCTCGCGCGCCCGGCGCGGCCCGTCGCGCTCCCAGCGCCGCCCACGGGTGAGGTCGCCTTCGAGCGCGTCACGTTCCGCTACCCGTCGCGTCCCGACCGCGCGGCGCTCGAGGACTTCTCGCTTGCCGCCGCGCCCGGCGAGACGGTCGCGCTGGTCGGCCCGTCGGGCGCCGGCAAGACCACGGTGTTCCAGCTCCTGTTGCGGTTCTACGACCCGGCGGCGGGCACGGTGCGGCTCGACGGTGTGAACTTGCGCGATGCCGATCCGGCCGAGGTGCGCGCCCGCATCGGGCTCGTGCCGCAGGATCCGGCGATCTTCGCCGCCGACGCGTGGGAGAACATCGGCTACGGGCGGCCGGGCGCGAGCGAATCCGACATCCGGGCCGCCGCCGAAGCGGCCGCGGCCACCGAGTTCCTCGACCGGCTGCCGCAGGGCTTCGCGACGTTCTTGGGCGAGAAGGGGGTACGGCTTTCCGGTGGCCAGCGCCAGCGCATCGCCATCGCGCGCGCCATCCTGCGCGATCCGGCGGTGCTGCTGCTCGACGAGGCGACCAGCGCGCTCGACGCGGAAAGCGAGCGGCTGGTGCAGCAGGCGCTCGCCCGCCTCATGGTCGGGCGCACCACCTTGGTGATCGCGCACCGGCTCGCGACGGTGCAGGCGGCGAAGCGCATTGTCGTCATGGACCGCGGGTGCATCGTCGGCGAGGGCACGCACGACTCCCTGATCCGCGCCGGCGGTCTCTATGCCCGTCTCGCCGCGCTGCAGTTCGACACGGCGCGGGCCGACGCGAACGGCTTGGCCGCGCAATAGCATGTCATCCCGGATGCAGCGCAGCACTAGGGTTCCCATCGAAGTACTACTTCGATGGGGACCCGGGTGGTGCGCTGCTGATCCGGGATCGCGAAGGACGCTGGGTCCCGGGTCTGCGGTGCACCGCTGCGCGCTGCACCGCGCCCGGGATGACACACGGAGTTGCGCTACCGCTCCGTCAGCTTCAGCTCGATGCGGCGGTTGCGGCGGAACGCGATCTCGTCGGTGCCGCCATCGAGCGGCTGGAACTCGCCGAACCCGGTGGCGGCGAGGCGCACCGGCGGGATGCCCGATTCGATCAGCCGCTTGACCACAGAGATGGCGCGCGCGGTCGACAGCTCCCAGTTCGACGGGAAGATCGCGGTGCGGATCGGCCGCCGGTCGGTGTGGCCGTCGACGCGCAGCACCCAATTGAGCTCGCCCGGGATCTTCGCCGACAGCTCCTTCAGGGTCTGGCCCAGCCGGTCGATCTGCTCGACGCCGGCGGGGTTGAGCTCGGCCGAGGCGGTGTCGAACAGCACCTCGGACTGGAACACGAACCGGTCGCCGACGATGCGGATGTCGGGCCGATCGCCCAGCACCTCGCGCAACCGCCCGAAGAACTCGGAGCGATAGCGCGCCAACTCTTCCACCTTGCTCGCAAGCGCACGGTTGAGCCGCGAGCCGAGATCGACGATCTGTGCCCGGCTCTCCTTATCCCGCGCCTCGGAGGCTTCGAGCGCGCGTGCGATGCGCGCCAGCTCGACGCGGAGCGCGGCGATCTGCTGGTTGAGGAGCTCGACCTGGCGGCGCGCATCGGCCGAGATGCGGCGCTCGGCCTCGAGCGCTTCCTCGGACTGGCCGAACCGGCTGCGAATCTCGCCGAGTTGGCCTTCGCTGCGGGCGAGACGGCCCTGCAGCTCGGCGAGCCTCGCTTCGGCCTCGCGCACCCGTGCCTCGGCGGCGACTAGGTCGCGCGCCATGGCGTCGCGCTCGGGCATCAGCTCGGACAGCTGCACCGAAAGCCGGTCGCGCTCCTCGGTCGAGGCCTGCAGCTGCGCCGAAAGCTGGCCCAACGTCCGTCGCAAATCGTCGTTCGAGCCGCGCTCGAGCGCGAGCAGCTGGGCAAGCTCGGCGACCTGGCGGTTGAGGCGCTCGAGCGCCTCGTTGCGGCCCGACAGAATCTCGGTGAGGAAGATCTGGGCGAGCGTGAATACCGACAAGAGGAACAGGATGATGATCAGCATCGTCGCCAGCGCGTCGACGAAACCGGGCCAATAGTTGGCGCTGTGGACCTGGCGCCGGGCGAGGCGGGCCATCGCCTATTCCTGACGGCGGGCCGGCTGGACGGCGCGCGGCGCGGGCGGGGCGGGCTTCTCCGCGATGGCGGCGAGGGTGCGCGACAAGACGCGGATCTCGCTGCGCAGCTCCTCGACCATCTCGCTCCGCCCGGTGGCCAGCTCCTCGAGGAGGCGCGCCATGTACACGTCGATGTTGCGGATGTGGTTGCGCACCCCGTCGTCGTCGAAGCTGCGCGCCCCGCCCGCGCCCTCGGCGAGCTTGGTGAGGATCGGGCGCAGCTCGAGCTGGTTCTCGGCCAGCTTGATCATCAGCGCCTGCTCGGTGCGCATCTGGTCGGTCAAGGTCGACAGCTTGTCCGCCAGCTGCACCAGCGCCGTGTTCGAGGTGATGCGGCTTTCCTCGCCGCGGTGCAGCGTGCGTTGCAGGTTCTCGAGCGAATCCGCGGTCTGCTCCAAGAGCGCCTGGACATAGGCCGGCACGGCCTGGTCGGCCTCGGCGCCGCCGAGCGCGCCGGAGGACAGCCGGGTGACGCCCGCAAGCCAGTCCTCGAGGTCGTTGTAGAAGCGGTTCTGCGCCTGTCCCGCCTGCAGATCGAGGAAGCCGAGGACGAGCGAGCCCGCGAGCCCGAACAGCGAGGAGGAGAACGAGGTGCCCATGCCCGACAAGGGCTCGTTCAGCCCGCGCTTCAGGTCGCTGAACACCTGGGAGAGGTCGCCGGTGCCGAGCTGCAGTCCGGCGATCACGCCCCCGATCGACTGCACGGTCTGCAGCAGTCCCCAGAACGTGCCGAGGAGCCCGAGAAAGATGAGGAGCCCGATCATGTAGCGCGAGATGTCGCGCGATTCGTCGAGGCGGGAGGCGATCCCGTCCAACATCGAGCGGGTCGACAGCGCCGACAGGCTGAGTCGCCCGGTGCGCTCGCCCAGCATCGCCGCCATCGGGGCGAGGAGGCGCGGCGCCGCCTGGGTGGAAAGGCCGGGCCG